>JAITQT010000034.1 GCA_031288745.1 Deltaproteobacteria bacterium | reverse complement strand
CCACTGAGTCCATTGAGGTTAAATCTGTACATGCGTCGTTGTAAATTACCCCGATGATTTAGTCATCTGTTGTAAGAGGAACGCGGAAAAGGCTATGGAAAGCATGAAAGAAATCATGAGTAAACTAGGCCTGACCGTTAACGAAGAGAAAACGAAAGTTGAGAGTTTGCCTGCGGGGGCAGTTCACCTTTCTAGGCTACGAAGTGCGGAACATATACTCATGGAAACTAAATAAGAAGTACATTGGAGTTAGACCGTCTCAAAAGCCGATAGCAAACTTGAGGGAGAAAGTTTTGGCCCATACGGCAGCAAACAGGGGCCAAATGGGAGCCAGCGATGTTGTTGAAGGACTCAATAAGGTTATTAGAGGCTGAGCCAATAAATATAAAATAGGCGCAGTGTCTAAAGCATATAGAATGATGTCCAGATACATAGTACGTCGGTTTCGTCAATGGCTTAAGAGAAAGCGCAAATGGAAAACAATGGGGTATAAAAGCTACCTGGATGAGCGTATATATAGAAAGTCATAAGGTTGGGACCGAAAAAGCCAGTCAGCGCGTTGAGTGCCTTACCGTAATGGATTTTACCGCACTTGGGGCAATCATAGGCTAGAAAAATGAAGAGTCTGAGGTTAAACGGGTTAGGTTTTAATTCTATCTGTTCTTGACGGCGATCGTTCTTCGGGTTGGGCTTTAAATCAGTCCCGCAATTTTAACAATTCAACGATTCGGGCTTAACCTCAATCTGCTCCACAGGGAGATTGGGGTCGGGTAGCTCGAAAGGTATCTCTAATTTTTTCGCTTCTGATTGGTCTTTGCGGGTAACTTTTTTTCGATGGTGAGCCTTGTGTCCTTTTTGGTACCAGGTTTTCCCTTTATAGGTTGACCGTTTTCATCTTGCTTACTCGGCTTTTTTTTATTGGGTTTTATTGATGAGCTTGGCGCTAACGATGAATTACTGGGATCTTTGATTGGTTCGCCGACTTTTTCTTTCAGACGGGAGTTTTCTTCGGACAAGTCCTTGACTTTAACCTCGGCTTCCTCCTTGGTTTGGGGTAGCTGTTTGATGGTTTGTTTCAGCTCATCATTAGCTTTGGTCAGCTCAGAGATTTTGATTTCATATTTTTTATTAGTTTGGCCTAACTTTCCGGTGGCTTTCTCCAGTTTTGCGTTTGTTTGAGCTAATTGCCTGACATTTTCTTTATTGATTATGAGCAGACCTTTTGGAAGCCTGATTTGATAAGACATAAACTCAATGGGGCGCTGGAGCGTATAGTTGGAGGAGGCATAATCGCCTAAAGGAAGTAGCCGATATCTTTAGGTTGTTGATTTGTTGGCTATTACCGGAAAGGTTTTGGAGGACAGAGAAGAGGACGAGGCTGGCGGAGAGCCAACCTGAGGGGGCAGTATGGGACTTGAGCGTAATTTTTTTTTTCTTGAGTTTCCATAGTCAGATTAATAACCAAGAATACTAAGGCTGTCAAGATGATTTTGGGACAAACATATAAAAATATTTATTATACGCTTAATAGAGTCTAATATTGGCTTATAGATGGAATTAACCTTGCAATTTGAAAAATCTATTAAAGGCAACTTTGATCGCAGCGCAAAAAGTCCCCTTTATCAATCCTTAAATTTGTAACATAGCTAAATTACTAGTTAATTTTTTAGACTATTTTGATTTTAAGAGGTTTTTGCGCTTCGATCAACTTTCAACACAGCGGCTGGATAGTATTGCTAAAATTTTTAAGCGTAGCAGCCCCCCTAGGAAGGTTTGTGATACAATATTAAAAGTCGAAGGGCGTTAACTTAACTTATCGCCTTTTTTCAGAGAGATAAGCTTTATATTAAGGCAGTGGAGAGGCCCTATCTTTTTGATTTGGTTAAAAAGGAAAAAAGATCTTCAAAGCTAAAAAATTTAATTGGGTTAAGGTGAATTTGAATAATCTCGAGCGCAATAGCTACTTAGGCCTTTTTGGGGGCCACTGGCTTGTATTTGGAAGCGGTTTATGAGTTCGTTAATCGGGGCTGCCCACGCCTCCACCTCCGCTTTGTACGCCTTTGGCGTGGGCACGGCGGTAACTGCCCATAATTTGGCTAACGTGTTAACCCAAGGCTTTAAATCAAGCCGGACGCTCTATTCTGATTTGCCTCAAAGCTCCGGCGTTGTCGTTTCTACCCAAAAGCTCTATGGGCCCGGGCCCCTTATCCCTAACCAAGAAGGCCTTCCAGCCAATGACTCTCTAGAACTCATAGGTCCTGGGGGGGCTCCTAGAATACTCTTAGGGTTTTTAGAAGGCTCCAATACTAATGTGGCCGTGGAAATGGTCAACTTGATTGTGGCTAGCCGGGCCTATCAAGCTAATGCCAAAGTTATTCCTACGGTCGATGAGATGTTGGGAATTGTTATAAATCTTAAAGTTTAAGTTGTAAAGCAAGTTTATTTTTGATATTTTATATGTTTTTTTTATTGGTATATAAGGCCCCTCGCGGTCGGGTCCCCTTCTGACCCTTGGGGCCTAAGTTTACTTAAATTGTAACCGTTCACTAAGTCTTTTTTTTCCCACGTTGCAGCTGGTAGCGACTTTCGAGTTGTAATTAAGTTTTAGCATACCCTTAAAATTCTTAACATTAGTTCTTTTAACGTTTCTACTTAGCTCTCTGCTCCAACCATATATTTTATCTTTGATTAATGTTAAAATTACTAAGCTCCTATAGGGGGCTACATTGCTGCGGTATGGGTCATCCCTTTCAATAGGCTTGGCACCTCAGCTTTCTCTCTTGTGAACGGGCCCTTAAACGTTCATATTTGTGAACGTACACCTTAAATTAGCCTCGCTTCTTTATGAGGCCTGGGAGGTCTAGTTTAATTAGCGATCTGGCTTATAGTTGTTAAAGAGCCCCAACTTGATTTTTAGAGTGTCGAGATAGTGGCGTAGGGGATTAGTGATTAGGTTAACCACGTGGGAGGAGCGGGAAATTTTTATCCTATCGAGCGGTTGAAGCGGGACACTCGATTGGCCGTCGGCGGTAAGCATGGCCCCTAGGCTTTGTTCGTCAACTACCACCTCCACGTTAAAGTCTAAAGGCAAAATAATGGAGCGGGCGTTTAAAGTTAAGGGGCAAATGGGCGTCACCAGCACCACTTCTAGCCCTGGGTAGACCACTGGCCCTCCGGCCGAAAGATTATAGGCAGTCGAACCAGTTGGGGTGGCTAGGATTAGCCCGTCAGCTACGTAGGTCCAGTAATCGGTACCGGCTACCGATAGTTTCAGATTAAGCACTCTAGCCGTGGCACTTCGGTTTATGACCACCTCGTTAACTACAGTAGAGCGGCGAATCTGCTGAGCCCCGCGGTTAATAGTAAAATCAAGGACGGTTCTTTGCTGCAGGCGGTGGCGGTCGGTTAGAGCAAACTCTAAAGTTTCTTTTAGTTTCTCCGGCTCGATTTCCGCTAAAAAGCCTAGTCTACCGAGGTTTACACCTAAAATGGGCGTCCCGTTTAGCCCCCAAGTCCTGGCGGCGTAGAGAAGAGTGCCGTCGCCGCCTAAAGAAACGACTAACTTTGGGTTAAAATTTTCCGGTAGGGGCTCGGAGCGCTTGGCATCGGCGCTGGAAATCTCTAGGAAAACGCGATGACCTTCCTCGAGTAGCATAGCCTCAGTTTTGACGGCCAACTCGCTGGCTGTTTTGGAAATTTTATGAACTATAACTACGTCGGTCACCGCGGAACTCCAGCCGATAATTGTCATTCGTTTTAGAGCTAAGTTGGGCCTTAAGATAAAAAGCCCAAAGGAGAGGCCGGGCCAAAGCTTCTAATTTAAACCTAAGATGGTAGCTATTGGCTTAAAGTCTTCGGCGCGGCTAGCTTAAATTTAATGTTATGGTAACTTTGACAGCTTCTCCTCGCTGAAATAAGGAGATTGATACGAAGCCTAAAGCGGAAGTCCTTCAAGTCTCTTTTGGATGGTTACTGCTTGGTGGGCCATGTCCTTCACAGGCATTGAGCGCGTTCTACCCGGCCGTGCAATTATTTAAAGCTCAAATCAATGAGCCTTATATCTTCGGCCGGAAGGACGGAGTTTTACTGCACTTTTGATAAATATTATTAGAATAGTAGCATATCGTCTTTGGTTAGACAATTATTAAAACGGTCTTGGGCGAGTTTTTTCTTTTTTTCTTTATTTTCCTCGCTTTTGGCTATTTTTTTTTGAAGCTCGTGCTTTAGTCGAGCCTTTGTGGAGCACTGATGCGTTTAAGCCCTGAGATATATTTTTACCCTTCCGAATCGGGCTTGGATTTTTCTAAAGAATTTAACTCCAACTCCATCTTGTTGCCCTCTCTTAACGGCGGTAAACATCTATTAATCGATCCGGGGCGAGCTAAAAGCTTGGGCCAATTAATAGAGCTTATTAAAGAGGACGGCTTGGACGTAGCCCAAGTGGGGCTAGTGTTTTTGACCCATCATCATCCCGATCATGTTGAGGCGGCTGATCAATTGCATAAGGAAATTGGCTGCCAGTTAGCTATGTCGGAAATAGATCTTAAATTTCTTCAAGGACCGGGGCGGGTTTTTTTCGAGCGCATAGTCGAAGACGGGGTGGTGGTACCCAACTTTAAATATCCCAACCCTAAGCTCTATAAAAAGTTATATTCAGGCCCTTTTTTTTACCAAGGCAATAAGTTTTTTCTTCACGACGCTCCTGGCCATTCACCGGGTGGTTTGTGTCTGCATTGGCCAGAAAGGGGCCTATTAGTTAGCGGAGACGTTTTTTTTAAGGGTTCGATAGGTACTGTTAATCTTCCAGGAGGAAATAAGGAACAAATGAGCCGAGTTTTAAAGATCCTCTCCGGCTTAGGTGACGTTTCCCTTATTTTATGCGGTCATGGACCAGCTATAGTAGGCCAAGCTGAGATTGATTACAATTACCGTCAAATACTGGCTTAGATTTTTTTTAGCCAAGAGATTTTTTGTTTTAAGCGGGGAGTTTTAACTATAAAAGGCTAACTAGGGTTAGAGCGGAGGGCAGTAGAGTCAAAAAAAGCGGGGCAAGCCCCGTTTTTTTTCCTTGAGTGTGTCCGATAGGCTCGCTAACTGTTTTGGTGCAGCGAGCACTTAAGACTTGGCAGTGGGTTCTCACCAAAGGCTAGGGTGTTTACAGCGAGGCGCAAATTGAAAGAGTCGGCGCAAAACCCTTAGGCCTGACAAACCTCAAATCGAATTAGGCAGACAATGTGTTTGTGCGGGAAGAATTTGTCAAAACATAGACGGCTAAATGTGGCCATTAAATTGGCCAAGAGTTCGACAAAGGGCCTTTGAGGCGTAAGAAGTTAGCCTAAGCCATAGTAACGAAGGGACGAATTTAGTTAAGGCCTCACCGGTAGTTGTTCGCTTATATATGGAAAGAGGAAATAGGCGTTGAGAGCAGAAAACAGTAGATTGAGCGGGCTACCCTTAAGGAGGGTAGGTTTTAAAACTAAGAGGAATCAAGAAAGGCGTGGTATGGAAACCGGAGTAGTAATAGATTAAAATGAGGAGAAAGATATGATGACAACTGACTTGTTAGAACGCATTATGGTGAGGAGAGCCTTAACGCGGCCTATTAAAAGGCCAAAAATAACCAAGGTGCACTAGGCGTAGTAGGATGACGTTCAAAGAACTATTACCCTAGCTCAAGGAACCTAAAGAGAGCTTAATCGGTCGAAGACTTAATGAAAGCCATCTTCTCAAACAAGAAAAGAGCATGACTGGTTCAATGTTGAGAGTGAATTTAATTGGAGATTCGATGTGGAAAATCAAAGAAAAGTCATAAGTTAGGTTAGACTAGAAGAGGGGGAAAAGGTTCAAAAGCAAGGTGACTGTGCGAACCAAGTAGAATAGCCGACTCAGATGCGGCCTCTTTAAGTAGTGTAAGAGAGTTAAAGCGATTAAAAAGAATCTCAATCAGTCTTGGGGGGAGGCAGAATCAGCGTGGAGGTGGACGAAGAGCCTAAAATTAAGGTTATTTAAGATGTAACCGTTCATCAAGTTTTTTCCCCCCACGTTTCTACTTAGCCCTCTGCTGCAACCATATATTTTAACTTTGATTAATGTTGAAATTTCTAAGCTCCTATAGGGGGCTACATTGCTGCGGGATGTTTCGTCCCTTTCAATAGGCTTGGCCCCGCAGTTTTCTCTCTTGTGAACGGGCCCTTAAACGTTTACATTTGTGAACCGACACTCTAAAAAGCAAGTACTATACGATACTAACAAATTAATCGTCTGGGGCCGAATAGCATGCCGGGTGATGTGGGAGGATGGCGGGGGCAACCCGCCACACCCCGAGTATTTTTTTTAGATTATTAAGAGACTACCAGATGGGCCCGATAGGCCTTAAGGTACTTTATACAGCTGCGATCGCGCCCGGCTAAAGCCTCGGCGGCCGCGATGGTTCCCATCATCGGTTTATCAAGCGGGTTAATGATGGCTCCGTCTAGCCCGGCGTAGACAGCTTGGGCTAGGAAGATTCGGTTAAGGAATTTTCTCTCTGGCAAACCGTAGCTGATATTGGATAGTCCACACATAAAGTGAATGCTAGGAAATTTTTCCTTAATCGCCGCCACAGAGTTGATAAACTCTAGCCCGAATTTGTGATTAGTGCCCAAAGGTTGGACCAGGGGGTCGACGTAGATGTTTTCTACGGGTACGTTTTTGGCGGTCAAGCCCTCCACCAGTTTATCAGCGATAGCTAGTCTATCTTCCTTAGTGGTCGGCATCCCTTCGTCGCTCATGCATAAGGCCACGACCTTAAAGTCGGTTCCGGCTACCACGGGCAATAATTTATCCCAGCGCTCCTTTTCTAAGGAGATGGAGTTTATCATTGGGGTTCCCTTATGAACGTTTAGAGCTGCTTCTATGGCTTTGGGGTCGGGGCTATCTAGGGCGCAGGGTTTTTCTGTAACAGATTGGGCGGTTAGAGTCAACCATTTGAGATATTCGGGCTCTTTGCCTACGAATATGCCGGCGTTGACGTCGATGTAGTTGGCACCGGCTTTATCTTCGTCTGCGGCCACTGATTTAATATATTCGGCGTCGCCGTTTTCAATGGCTTGTCCCACGGCCTTACGGCTGGCGTTTATGAGTTCGCCGACAATAATCATAAATAAATCCTTCCAAAATATCCGGCTAACGGGCCGGTATATATAAAGGGTTTTGGGCTAAAAGGGGTGGTAAAAAAGCTTAAGGCCCAAAAAAGGCTTTGCGCTTAACTAGCTAATTTACGGGCCAGTTCCACGGCCCCGGGGGCATCTTCAGAGTAACCGGTGGCCCCGATTTTATCGGCAAAGGCTTTGGTCACGGGCGCACCGCCCACCATGGTCTTAACTGAAAGACCGGCCTCTTTTAAGGCCTTTATAGTTTCTTCCATGGCCGGCATGGTGGTGGTCAAAAGGGCGCTGAGGCCGACTATTTTGGCCTTGTTAGTCTTGGCCGCTTCCACGAAGGCCTTGGGCTCGACGTCGACTCCTAAATCTACGATTTCAAAGCCGCCGCCTTCGAGCATCATGCCGACAAGGTTTTTACCGATGTCGTGAAGATCGCCTTTGACGGTGCCGATAATGATTGTGCCGGCTGAGGAACCGCCAGACGTCCCCAATTTGGGTTTGAGGATCTCCAAGCCCTTTTTCATGGTTTGTGCAGCCATGAGCATTTCGGGCACGAATAGTTCGCCTTCGGAGAACTGTTTACCGACGTAATCCATGGCCGAGATAAGGCCTTCTTGCAAGACTTTTTGAATGTCGGTTCCTTTTTCGAGTTCTTTTTCCACCAGATCGGTGATGTCGTCTTCGTTAAAATCGACGACGGCTTGATAGACTTCTTTAATAGACATGGCGGCTCTCCTTAGTTTAGCTTTAGTTAAGCTAGCCCCGTGGTCAGACGAGTTTGGCTAACTGAAATCAATTTGATAATCGGCCTATAAATATTGAGAAGGCCAGATTCATCTATATGACTAGATGACCTAGAGGTATTATAATTTTCGTTGATAAAAAACACAAGTTTTTTTGACCTAACAATGATGACAAAAAAAGAGCCGAAAAAAAAATACTTAAAAATTTGGGAGTTATAAAAATTTTGTTGTCGGAACGAATTTGACAAATTTTCGACCATAAAATTAGAGCTTCTCCCTTAGCTTGGAGCTACCCTTTCACTCTTGATAAAGGCGCAGGGTAAAAAAAAACGATTAAAGCCATAAAGACCTTAATCGTTTAAATTAGGGCGCAAAAATTAAAAAATTACAAAAAATAATTCTTAACTGCTCTCGAAGGGGCGAAGGTTACGGCACCGTGGGCCTTAACTTCAATAAGTTTTCCCGTTTGCGGGTTATGGCAGGTGCGCTTGGCTCGCTTAACCAAATGGAAGATGCCTAAGCCTGTCAAAGGGCAGCGTTTTTCCTTTTTGATAGTTTTAATTATTATGTCCACCAAGCCCTCAACCACTCTTTTGACCGCGACCTGGTTGAGGCCAGTTTCTTTTGATAGCTCTAAGATTATTTCGCTTTTTTTCATTTTTTTTTCTCGCTTTTAGATCCCTTGGTTTAGCCACGGGAGTAGTGCCTTCTTTATCTTCAGACTAACAAGTTGCGACCAGTACAATCATACCCGTCGCCCATCTGGAGGTGACTGTAATCATTGGGGAAGAGGAATTTTAGAATTTTGAGGTTGAAACTACCGGAGAATAGATGGCCACTTGGCCGATGTACACTAAATCAGACTTCTTCTCATTAAACTCGGCCTAGACTAGATCGCCGCTAATGTCTATAACTTAAGGTAGCGCTAGCTTTCAAGAGCTTATCTACCATATTGGTAAAAATAGTAGGCAAAACTAAATCGAATAGTTTTACTAAGCCTTCACATTAGGTGATTTCTTAAGTTTTTGACCTTGACGCTACCTTCACGGCCTCCTTCCGAGTTAAGGCGGCCTTAACATTAACGCGGTTGAGGTTGGCTACCGCAAGAGTTTCTAAGTGATTTGCGTTTAGCCTACATGCTCCTAGCGCAGTTTTTTATCACGTTCTCTTAGGTACTTATAAATATCCTCGAGTTTATCTTAGGATTTAACCTAACGGTTATGTTGGCGAGGTGCTAGGTTCGACAATAAATCTTCGATAAACCGAGCGATGAACTTAGCCTCGTTTAGGCCAAAGCCTTACATAATTGAGGGCCCAGTTTATTTAAAGTTGTCAAGGCCGCATTGGAATGTGGTACAAAAGCCATACTCGTTATCCTGAGTTCCCGACCTGTTTTCCTACTACACTAAATCGAAAGGTAAATTGATCTTTTCTGGTATGACAATGCCGGTCATTTTACAAATATCCTTCATATCTTTTGTCATCTCCTT
>JAITQT010000468.1 GCA_031288745.1 Deltaproteobacteria bacterium | reverse complement strand
CGGAGTAGGTGGGCGCGAACGGGCCAAGAAGGATAAGAGTGCCAAATTCACGGCGCTGCTTCATCATATAACACCTCAATTGCTTGAGGAGAGCTTCTACTTACTAAAGAGAGGAGCTGCGCCAGGAGTAGAAGGTGTGATGAGGGCAGACTACCAGTAGAATCTGACAGGAAACCTTAAGGAGCTGCATGAGCGGCTGCAGAAAGGCAATTATTGGGGCTAGCCAGCTAAGCGTGTATATATCCCAAAGGCAGATGGAAGGAAGAGACCTCTAGGCAGAGTGGCTGTAGAAGATAAAAGAGCCCAACATGCGGTATCAAGAGTACTATCGGCCATCTACGAGGAAGATTTTCTTGGTTTCTCTTAAGGGTTTAGGGCTAAAAGGGGCTGTCATGAGGCCTTAGAGGCATTGGCGTTGGCGATTGGTAGAAAGAAAGTGAACTGGATGCTCGATGAGGACCTCAAAGGGTTTTTCGATTCCATAGCTCATGATGATTTTATTGCATGTGTGGATGTAGGATTGCTGACCAACGCAAACTGCGGCTAATAGAAATGGCTTAAGGCCGGAGAGGTGGAGGAAGATACCTTATCCTAAAGTTCTACATCCCTATCCTGAAGAGAGGTTTGAGGCTAAACATCCAGAGAAGAGCGAAGTGCGTTAATTGCGCCCGCTGGGATCTGTGCGGGGGTGGAGCCCGAAAGGGTCTGACCTATCGCGATGAACATAGAGAGGTAAAACTTTCAAGCTGGACAATCGGTAACTTAGGCCGTTTTCAATATTAGATGAGTCACTGACTCACCTAGGGGGCAATCAGCTTGAAGGGGATGGATTTATACGCTAGATCCAGCTTTTATCGCAGAGCAAAAAGTCCCCTTTATCAATCCTTAAATTTGCAACATATCCTTATTACTAGTTAATTTTTTTAGACTATCTTGCTTTTAAGAGGTTTTTGCGCTTCGATCAGCTTTTAAGTTCGCCAGGTGCTCTTAAACAAGTCACAGTAGCTAAGAGAGCATTTCTCGCAAAGCTCCAGCTCGGATCATTATTGTTTGAGGTGATGAAACAATCACAAATATAATAATTATAAAAGCCAATAACGTAGCTGTAGCTATAGAAACATAGAGCGGTAAAAATTTTTAAGCCGCAATTTGCTGAGATGCGCTTAAATCCAAAACAGCCGGTCTCACTTTTTTGAGAAATTTGACGCAGAACATGACAGTGAAGCTTTCGATAATCGCCACGGGGAGGTTGGCTATTATAACTTGGTAGGCCACCATAATAAACTCGTCTCCGCTAAGAAATAACGAGAGGGCCACTAACAAACCGGAAATCAAGATGGCCAACCCGCCGCAGACTAGGCCGGCGGCTAAGTTTAACCAAGAGTTAGAACTTACTACGGCTGAACGAAAGATTAGGCCCAATAAGACGGCCGGAGCGGCCATGTTGAAAGTGTTTAAGCCTAAGGTGGTTAAGCCGCCGAAATTAAAAAGGAGCCCTTGGAGGGCTAAGCCGAGGAAGATGACGGGAAAGGCGGCCCAGCCCATTATAAGACCGATTAGACCATTGAGGACCAAATGAGCCGAACTTGGGCCCACGGGCACGTGGATGAGAGAAGCGACGAAAAAAACGGCCGAGAGGATAGAGGCCCTAGGGATATCCTCGGAACGCAGGCTTTTAAGGCCCATATATAATCCGCCGATGCTGAGCACCACTCCAGCTGCCAAAACAGGGGCCGATATTATACCTTCGGAGATATGCATTTTAGGTCAAGCCGCCTTTCTATAATAAACGGAAAAAATTTGAAATTGGCCTTAGTTAATTGGTTTTTTTTCTCAAATTACGCCCAGACCACCAGAAGGCCAGGCCAAAGAGACCGACGATGTAACCGAGGCCGCCGACTGTTTTTTGAAGCTTAGAGCCGCTCTCTTGTTTGATTTGGGCGATATTTTTGCGAATAGGTCCTAATTGGTCTGATAACTCTCTGCGAACAATCTCTTCTATAGCCTTAAAGGTATTGGCCTCGACGGTCATTGAGGGCGCGGGTGAAGCCGTGTTGGCGCTTGGAGAAGAGCTTACCTGAGCGGGTATTTTGGCGGCCGAGTCTGAAAAGGGAGGTAAATCAGCCTCGCGTAATGTAAATTTGCCTTCGTGCCCATCTCCAGCCTCGACGGTTAGAATGATGTCGCCGGAAATTTTCGGGCGATCAAAACAGATTGAACCTTTATCGTCGGTTAGACCAGATATTAGTTCTTGGCCCTTTGAATCTAAAAGGACCACCCTTCCGGCGCGAACGGGGATTTTCCCTGAAAAGTAGCTATCGGTGCAGATTTGATCGCCTTGAGCCCAAGCAAAGATAAAGACCCCATGGGCCAATAGCGGGGCGGGGCCGGAAAGTAGAGAGCCGACTAAAACTATAAGTGAGGCCGGTAAAAGGCGGGTTAAGAGCGGTACTAAGCAGTTCATTTTTGGTTAACTGCAGGCATAAATTGATGAAAATAGACCCACAAAACAGCTCCCAACTCCACAGATTTTTCTTGACCCTCTTGAGCTATTTTATAATCAGCCTCGTTCAGAGCGGCGAAACCCCACCAACCAGAGGCAGGCGGAGAGTAATGAAATATACCGTTGACGTCGGTTAGAACAACCTGAGTAATCATGCTTTCGTAAGGAGCCTGACCTTTCTTGTCGGGGCCGGGGTACCATTCGACCTCCACTTCGCAGCCAGGGACGGGTTTTGAGTCTAAAAGGACTTGGCCAGAAAAGACGTTTCCAGCGTATTGGCCGCCCGGCTTGGTCAGAGGCACTATCTCGGTCTTAAGGCCCAAGGGCTCGTTCCAGCCGCTATCGTCGCCGTAAGCGTCAACTAGAGCCTTAGAGTAATGGATGATGAATTTATCTTCCTCAGGCTCCCAATAGGGCTGGGGCTCGAGGACAAAGGCGTAAAGCCCTGGTTTAGCCACCTTATAAGGAAGACGCCAAATAACGAATCCATCTAACTTATCTTCTTTAAGAGAGTTGATGGCCTCCGAGGGGGAGCCGTTAGCGTAGACCTTAAAGCTTTTAGGTTTAACTAAGTTCATGCCCTTGTTTTCAAAAGGGTGCCAGAACTTAACTTCCACGCTTAAGTCTGAGTCGGCCGTTTCCATGACCGTGGGTTTCGAGGGGATGACCATACCAAAGTGGGCCTCAGCCGGTACGACGGTTAGGGCTAGACTGAATAAAAGAAAAAGCAGGCAGATAAAAGAATGTGTTTTCATTTTGGCGTTGATTTTTTTAGGTTAAAAAAAAAGCCACTTTACCCTAAAATTTAGGGTTTAGTGACCTTCGTGGTTTGATAATATATAAAATAAAAAAAGTGCAGGCTTTTTAGGGAGTCTTCTTTTAATTTGTTTGGTGATTAAAAATATTTTAAACTCTTTTAAATAAAAGCGCTTAAATTTAGCCACAAAAAAGCGTGAGGCTTCAGCCCCATTTGAGCAACCTTCTTAGTTGCGTAGACATTTTGGCATTATAAATTTTTTTTGTCAAGACATTTTTTTAATATCAAATAGGGTAGTGTCGTTCACAACTTGCTTGTCATGAATTTTAAGCCGCCATACCTAATTTTTAGGTAAGACACTTATTAGATTAATTTCGTAATCTATAGATGTAATATTATAATTATAAATCCATATTTTTAAAAATAAACATAAATCTTGACCTAAAAGGAGAAGTTTTCAAAGTTAATT
>JAITQT010000456.1 GCA_031288745.1 Deltaproteobacteria bacterium | reverse complement strand
CGAAGCGCAAAAAGTCACCTTATATGAGTCCATAAATTTGTAACAGAGCCTTATTACTAGTTAATTTTTTTGACTATTTTGATTTTAAGAGGTTTTTGCGCTTCGATCAGACTTGATTTACTCAGTCAGGCTTCGGCTTAAGCCTCTGACCAACTGTTTATCCTTTCGGGCCCTAATTCTTTATAAATAGCTTAAACTAATAAAAAAAAGACAATAACAACTCAAATTAGCTATTTGACTTCGGAAGGCATAAAGAAACTTTTTGGCCAATTTTTCATATAATTTTTAAAAATAATATATAAATTTATTTTTTTTATTTAACTTAAGCCAACCAACTATAATAATGCCTTGATGAAAATTACATAGTTTTATGGTATAATCTTGCACTTACTAATCCCCAGCCAGTTCGCGCTAGCCCTAAAGTCACTTGCGAACACTCTTTATTATGATATTTTTAGGGTCTCACCATAGAGCGACAGGCCTAACTTGAATCTAGCCAAGAAAAAAACTTTTTTACTTTTTACTGCTTTTATACGGTAGGGTAGAGTACTGGCGCAGTAGCTTCCGCCCCGTTTCTAGCCCCCCCTGTCAAACCGGGTGTGCGGAGTTACCTCATCAGGCTTTCACCCAGACTTCTTATCACCACACACGAAAAGGCCTTCTTTCAGAGACTATGGATAAGTGACACTCCCTATCCCGTGAGAAGTTCTGATCTTCGCAGTGATATATAGTCATATCCGTAGTCATCAGGCTTTTCTTGGGGAGCGTAATAGGCATAGCCACTATCCCACCCTTTCCCGATTCCATGACGTGTCCTAGGTTAAGGGCCCTTCCCTCCACCGTGATTAGCTGTCTCTTTAGTACTACGGCCCTATCCGACTCCCGCGGAGGCCCGACCTATCAGTCGCCGGAAACCGGTTTTACGCCCGTATCTAAACTCAACCTTCGCGGGCTCCGGTGTTACCACATTCGCACCTTGTGTGCAGGCCATCGCCATTCCCCCGGCGGACTCGACAGGCTTTATCTGCTAATTATCGCGTCTTATAACCGATGACGTTAACCTTTGATTTACCTATCAAACAGCGGCCTTCCCCTATATAATTGGTGGGTCACTCTCGCAACTAATATTTCGAGGCCTATTCAGCGTTCACTCACTTTATAACCTACACACTCGCGGCCCTCTTGAGAGAGAACTTTAACATCCCATGCACACAACATTATTGTTACCTCCACATCGTATGGGATAAATACCGGCTGGAACAGCAGTAAAAGTTGCTGGGTGAGGAATTTCACCTCACTAAGTGAATGAACCTTTCCACGGCGCACACATAAATAAACGTAATTTATTCATTTTTTTTGTAAATTACTAAACAATATAAGCCTTATTTTTTATCAAAATCATACTTTTTTCACTCTTTTCGGCTTAAGGCCCAAAAATGATTAGAGGGCCCTTAAAAATATGACTGTCGAGTTTATTTTTTTAGCTTTAGGTAGCCATTTTAACCAAACCTCCGCCGTCTAAAACTAAAGATTTTCTTGGACGACTTTTATGAAAATCGACGCTACTATAAAAAATAATATAAAGTTTCTCCTTCTGGTCCTAGGCGCTTTTTTGATCACATCCTTGATGAGTTTTTTTTACATAGGCTCGGTGGTCAAAAGGCAGATAAATCTTCATAGCCGCTCCGAATTACAGGTTGTTCAAAATGCCCTTAAATCTATAAACCAAGCTAACGAAGATGCCTTAACCCACGGCGCAGCCCTGATGACCGAAATCATTAACGGTAACGGCACCTCCTCTAACCAACATGAGGCCGTTAAATTTTTAGACGAGCTGTTTTCTAAGCAAGCGAGCCTGATCAATATTTTTCAATCCATTTACGGCTGTATCGACGGTAACTTTATCGACGCTAGCGGTGTGATCCCCCAAGCTTATTTCAACCCCAGAACTGCCGCCTGGTATAGAGGAGCGGTTTTACTAAACGGAGCTATATTTCATAGCGCTCCCTACGTCGATCCTCGTAACAAAAATTCTGTCAGTGCCTTATCAAAAGTAGTTTTCGATAAAAGTGGCCAAAGTCGTGGAGTTTTGGCCATTGACTATTTAGTCGATCCCATTGCCCAAAAAGTTAAAGACGTCGTTAACAACTCCAATCGCTTCACCATCCTAACTGACAATAATTTTAAGATCCTCTCGCACCCCAATAAACTTAGATTAGGCCGACGCTTAAACGAGGTTCCCGACTTTATTAGTTTAGAAGATAAGCTGCGCCAAGTGGTGGGCTCCGAAATAATCGAAGAAAAATATAAGCTCGGTAAGGCTCCTCAATTGGCTTTTTTCTGTAGACTAGAAAACGGTTGGTATCTAGGTAACTTTGTGCCCCAGAGCTTTTATTACGGCGAAGTGTCAGACATTATGCCGGTTATCTTAGCTATTAGCTTTGTTTTAGCCTTAATCCTCTCCGTGGTCCTGGTAAGATTAAGCATAGCTAAGACCCGCTCGGAAGAAGAGAGTCGCTATAAATCGTCCTTCCTCGCTAGGATGAGCCACGAAATCCGCACCCCCATGAACGCCATCATCGGCTTAAGCGAACTAGCCCGCCGCGA
Organism: Deltaproteobacteria bacterium; assembly: GCA_031288745.1. Taxonomy (GTDB): domain Bacteria; phylum Desulfobacterota; class Desulfarculia; order Adiutricales; family Adiutricaceae; genus JAITQT01. The sequence goes on along the minus strand of JAITQT010000456.1, from coordinate 2,607 downwards.
CTACGGTCACCCTCATTGCCGCAAATACATAGACGAGATACATAAATCAGGGGAAAGCCTGCTTGGTATTATTAACGATATTTTGGATTTTTCTAGGCTTGAATCTGGTAAACATAACATAATCGATCAACCTTACCGCACGACCAAGGTCTTGGAAGAAGTCTTGACTGTGGTAAGGGTACGCCTTAAGCAAAAGGGCTTAAAATTTGTCTTGGATATTGATCCTACATTTCCGTCAGGCTTTTTTGGAGACTCTCGCTGTTTAAGGCAAGTGCTGCTTAACCTACTTTCAAACGCCGTCAAATACACTAACCATGGTTTCGTCAAACTATCGGCCTGGTGTGAGCCCGCGCTTAATAGTTCTAACGTTAATTTATCCACTGTCTACTTTACCGTTGAGGATAGCGGGGTTGGCATAAGAAACGACGAGCTTGATAAACTTTTCGGCGACTTTGTTCGCCTCACCAATCGTCATCTAGGTCACTACGTAGAGGGCACGGGCCTTGGCCTTTCCATTGCCCGCAGCCTTTGCCGACTCTTGGGCGGCGACATCTCGGTAGAGAGCGAGTACAAGCGCGGCTCGTCTTTTACGGCTACCTTCCTGCAAGAAATTATCGACCATACGCCCTTAGATCTTAAATTGCTTGGGGAAACTCCCCCACCCCCAAACGTACCCCAAGTGCCCTTCCAGGCCCCTGACTTTAAAATCTTGTTAGTCGACGATATCCCCACCAACCTAATGGTGGCCGAAGGCCTTCTAGCCCCGTATAAGGTTAAAACTATGGCCTGCCTAAGCGGCCCGGAGGCTATTAAAGCCGCCCAAAGCTCAAATTTTGGGATGCTCTTTATCGATCACATGATGCCGGGTATGGACGGAGTAAATACTCTAGCTAAAATAAGAGAATTAGGCGGCCCCTACCTAACTACTCCGGCCGTGGCTTTGACGGCTAACGCCATAGTCGGCTTTAGAGAAAAGCTTTTATCTTTAGGTTTTGACGACTACATTTCTAAGCCCATGGACCTAGGCGAACTTAAAGCTCTGATGGAAAGATGGGTTCCTGAGCCCTATCGCCAAAGGCTTCAAACGGGTCAGGGGCCGGGCCCAACTTCGACCCCAGCGCCAACCCAATTAGCCCAGGGTGCTGTTGATTTTGTCTCCAAGCTCTACGTGCCTGGTATGGACCCGCGCCGGGGGTTAGCCCTTTGCGGAGATTCGCCGGAAAAATACCTCCAAGTGCTTAAGGTCTTTCTCTCCGACTCGGAAACCATTTTAGCTAAATTAAAAGAAATCGAGCGTAACCCGCCTGATAACCTAAGGCTAGAGCAACTCTATCAAGCGGCTCATGCCGTTAAAAGTGCCTTAGCCAATATAGGCGGTCAAGGCTTAGCTCAACAAGCGGCTAAACTCGAACACGCGGCTAAAGACGGCGATAGCTCGGCTTTAACTGACGGCCGTTTAACTGAATTTAGCCGGCAATTAGAAAATTTAACCGAACTTATTTATCAATTAGAAAACCACCAAAAACCCCTGTCGAAGGTGGATGAGGAAAAGCCTACCATAGAAAAACCTGTGGCTAAGCCCTTACCTGAGAAAATCGAACTCGAGGCCTTTTCGCCTGAAAAACTCGAGTTTAAAAAACTTAAAATGGCTATCAAAGCCTACGATCTAAGTAAAGCCGATCAGCTAATAGAAAAGCTGTCCTCGACCGCCGATATTCACATTAAAAACGCCCTGGAGGAGGTTTCGTTGAAGATACTTATTTCTGATTTTGATCAAGCGGTTAAGATCATCGACGAGAACCTTCTTTAAATTTAATTCACTTAAGACATTTAATTTGCTTTCTGAATGCAGTTGGGTCTTTTTCCGTTAAAGCATCGACTAAATTTATGCAGGCGTCGTCGGCGGTGCTTGGCGATTTAAAATAGCTCCTTAGCAAGTGTTAACGCCATTGAATCCCTAACCGATCTTGCTAACTTCCATGTTTGGATAATCAAGAAGAGTGTCCGTTCACAAATGTGAACGTTTAAGGGCCCGTTCACAAGAGAGAACGCTGCGGTGCCAAGCCTATTGAAAGGGACGACACATACCCGCAGCAATGTAGCCCCCTATAGGAGCTTAGTAATTTTAATATTAATTAAAGTTGATCGAAGCCAAAAACCATTAAAAGCAAAATAGTCTTACAAATTAACTAGTAATAATAGTATGTTAAAAATTTAAGGCCCGATAAAGGGGACTTTTTGCGCTTCGATCATCATTAACATACGAGATGACTTGCCTTTCAACTGTTGGGGGAATTTACTTATAGCTAACCTATAGCCGGTCTGAAAAAGCGCTGGGACCGTCTCTAGTGCCCCCACTTCGGCCATGGTTAAAGAGTTATGGGAGATCGTTTTAAACTCGTCTTCGACTAAAACAAAAGGGTTATCGCCTACCATATTAGAAAGAAAGGAAGCAGAAGGATATGAATTGGCCCAATAATTAGAAAACCTTAAATTATGAAAAAAATTTAAAATGTCTATGGGGTTTAGGACTCTAGTTTCGCCGTCCCAACTATAACCGTCGTACCAATTAAGGATCTGAGAGCGAAGATCGGCTAGCGTGGAGTT
>JAITQT010000433.1 GCA_031288745.1 Deltaproteobacteria bacterium | reverse complement strand
AACTCCACTGCTTATTCAGGCCGCATCTAGTCGGAGAACTTAAAGGCATTTGTGACTCTTTCGGGTGCCAATGGGCTCTTTGTATGCATGACCTGTTGTATTATCTTGAAAAGCGAGTCGATGAGCGTACGGAAGCGCTAAGCTTACCGGAGCGACAAAGCGCCTGGGGGCGTATATGGAAATAATCCAATGTGCTGAGGCGAGGAGCCCGCGCTAGGAAAAACCTCCAGGCCAAAAAGGAAAGCTAAACAAATAAAGGCTAGAAACCTCTTGAAACAGTAAAGCTAGCGCCTGGACGATGCGCTCCGCTTTATCATAGCCTCGAATTATCCTTGCGCTAATAATCTGACAGAGCGCGCTATGCTTATGCCAAAAGTTAAGGAAAAACTATCCAGCTACTTGAGCGAGAAGGGCAATGTCCACAACTTAACGATTCATCCTCGACCTGCGCCTTTTGTATTGCCCTATAAAAATATAAAATTATATCATAGCTGTCGTGTCCGTCCACAAATGTGAACGTTTAAGGGCCCGTTCACAAGAGAGAACGCTGTGGTGCCAAGCCTATTGAAAGGGACGACACATACCGCAGCAATGTAGCCCCCTATAGGAGCTTAGTAATTTTAACTTTAATTAAAGTTAAAATATATGGTTGGAGCAGAGAGCTAACTAGAAACGTTAAAAGAACTAATGTTAAGAACTTAAGGGTATGCTAAAACTTAATTACAACTCGAAAGTCGCTACCAGCCGCAACGTGGGGAAAAAAAGACTTGGTGAACGGTTACGAGCTGTCCAAGATAATTTGGGTAAAACTCATGTAACACTCATGTAACACCAAATCCTGAGTCACTTTCTGGGTGGGCCGAAAAATAATCCTGATAAATTTTTTCCTAAAACATTTGCCGTCCAAAACTCTGAGGCCTTAACTTGCTCAACTTACATGCTAAGAAAGAGTGTGTATCTCATTAGATAAAGCCCTGTTAGAGCAATGGTTTCATGGGCTCATAGCTCCATCCTTTTCAGTGGGTTGCTTCTTAAGCCCCCCTCTGCCCGACCTACCCTTACGGGCCGAAAGGGTTGCCAGAGGCGGCAGAATAATTAACAGTTACATTATGTTAGGGCTGAACAAAACAGACCAGACGCACCAGGCTTGATATTTGTTTTTTATTTCGAACAAACTCCCCCTCTCGTCGCGCACCTTGGTGGATTCGCCTATTAGGCCCTCGGATTGACACCGATTCGATTGATCAGCCTACGGGCTATTTAATCAGGCTGACTTAGGATTACCTCCTATCTCTTTATGGCACTATTAGGCCAGCTCAAAATTCAGCTCTTGGTACATCTTGAGCCGTCTCATCTGCTTTGAGGCGTTCTTCTTGACCATCAACTCTTCAAGATTTACGTTAGGGTCTTTATACGGCTCTTTACGGGTGAGCAGATGGTAGATAACCTGCAATATCTTATTGTCTATAGCCTAAATTCCTGGTTATTTTTACACTCTACAACTAACTTTAAGAGAGCCATACTCATATTGTCTAAGGATCGATTTTAGAGAGGGTTCTGGCAATCGTATCAACCGAGGGTATATTCTCCAAGTCTGGCAACAAAAGGTTGAAAAACCAAAAAACATCGAAGCCCTAAAACCTCATTAAAAGTAAAATAGTCTAAAAAATTAACTAGTAATAATGATATGTTATAAATTTAAAGACTGATAAAGGGGTACTTTTTGCGCTTCGATCAAAAATAGTTAACGGAGAAATTATGAATTTCCTTCCACCCTTTGCAGCCAGCTGTGGTGGCAATAAAAAGGATAGTAACGATTTGGTGTAGCTTATAAGTTGAACGCCCTTGAACTCTAAGGTCGGGTCTGGTTTTGAAATAAGTGATGATATCGCCGAGAAATTTGGGCATAATGGGACTCTCTTTTTTTTGATGAGTCTAATTATAGCAGAAAAGATTTAAAATAATAAAAAAAAGCTTAATATAAAACCATAGATTAATATAATAACTAATATCATATAACTATATTTATAGTCTAAAATTTAATTTACAAAATTTTAAATAGCATATCATTGTACCAGTTTTAATTATTAACTTATTTAGTTAATTATTGCAATTAATCTAAATTTATAGATAAATAAAATAAGAGATATAAAAAAACCATTTTTACATTCGATTTTCACCAGAAAATCTAAAATTTATATCTTTATTATTTTAAATTTGATATAGATATATATTTATCTGTTTTTAGGATTGTTTAGTATCCATTGTTAAATACATAGAAAATTTGCCCCATAAATAGAACAAATTAATTATTTATTTAATAAAAATTAAATATGTTAAATTTCAAAGAAAATTGATAACTTTAGATAAACAAATAAATTTTTATCACTTATCAAATTATTTTAATTAATTTATGTGAAATAAAAATTTTGACGTTTTAGCCCTAGGCTAGAGATAAGATTGGTGGTTAAAAAGGTTAATTTGGGGTACAATTTAGATTGACTTATATTTTCATCAAGGCTGACTGGCTTGAGGCTAAGCTTTGGGAAGGTTTTTTTATCTTTCTTTAATCCTTGTAGAGCCTAAGGCTCTAGTTAGTTTTTTTCCAAGCCCTCTTAATTAATTAAGTTTAAAGCCGCCCAAGAGGCTTAAGCAGGCTTGGTTTGTTATTTTTTAGGCGCTTGATAAGAGTGTGTATTTTAGTTTATGGATAAAACGCAGATCATCACTATCGACGGTCCGGCCGGGGCTGGTAAATCCACTTTGTCTAAAAACTTAGCCCAAGCCTTGGGCTGGAATCGTCTAGATACCGGGGCCATATACAGGGCCGTGGCCCTGGCGGCCAAAGAGAGCGGCTTGGGCCCTCAAGACGCTCAACAGGTCGGCCTTTTGGCTGAAAAGCTTGATTTGAGCGTCAAAAATCATAAGGCTGAAAGTCGAGTGTTTATTGGTTCTAGAGACGTAACCGGTCTAATTCGCAATCTTGAGATTTCAGCCTTAAGTTCAATTTATTCCTCCGAGCCACGGGTCAGAGCGGCCTTACTAGAGCTTCAGCGTCGCTTAGGGGCCAGAGGGGCTTTGGTGACCGAAGGAAGGGACATGGGCACCGTGGTCTTTCCTTGGGCCAAGCTCAAGTTTTTTTTAGTGGCCGACGTTGGCGTTAGGGCCGAGAGGCGTTATTTACAGCTTATAAGAAAGGGGGTCTCGGCTGATAAGGCCTCAGTTTTAGCTAATTTAGCCTCTCGAGATTTATCAGATTCTTCTAGGAGCGCCGCCCCCCTTAAACCGGCCCCAGAGGCGCTGATTATTGATAGCTCTAATTTAAGTCTTTTTCAGGTCGAAACCATAATGCTGGGGAAGGCTAAGGAAGTCTTTGGGCTTTAAGGCTAGGGTTAAAACTTTTTGAGCCTTAGTTTTACCCTCCAAGTTTTAGCTAAAATTATTAGCTTTTGTTTCTAAAGTCATCTTATACCCTACGACGAACATGCCCGCCATAGCGCTAATTTATCTATCGGCTATCTTTAATTTTTTGAGCCCGGTGGAGGGTGTAGATAAAAAAAGGCCAGCTTAATTGCTTCCTAAATATTTCCTCCTTAATTATTGTTTACTTACGAGTATTTTTTTACGAGCCGGCCCAAATATTGGCTAGGTTCCCTTTGGTTTTGACTTCACCACAACTTATTGTTAAAGGATATTGTTTATGAGTTTTAGAGGTAAAATATTGTTACTTTTAAGTCTTCTTTCTTTAATGGTCATTAGTCAAAATATTTTAAGTCTTTCGGTTTCCACTAACATGGTCAACCAGCTTAGGGAGCGGGCAGTTAAAGATGTGCAAACCCTGGCCGTTACTATAAAAGATGCGGAATTAAATAAGATTGAGAATATTATGCAAATCAACCATCTTAAGCTCCAATCGCTACTAAACGTGGCCGAGCGAGAGGCGCGCTACGCGGCTAATTTTTATCTCTCTCAGAGCCGTTTGGCCAAAGGTGGACAAAAGGCCGCCGAACAAGCCAGGGCGGAAGTGGAGCGGTTTTGCCGGACCCTTTTCGTTGGCGAACCAAAGGAGGTCAACGGTTTTGGGGTCACTTTCGAGATAGGGGCTTTTTCTAGTTATATACCCTATTATCTACCGTATGTTTATAGAGAGGATAATCAAATCCTATATAGCGACGACGAAGTGGGTGATACTTCGGCCGCCGATCCCTCGTGGGACCCCAAAGAGCTGCGAGAAAATTTTTTGCTAGAGCTAAGCATGGACTATTATTCCACAGTCTTACCTCCTTCGCTAGATAGATTAAAGCCGCCTGACGATAAGGTGGTCTGGACCGAACCTTACGTCGATGAAGTAACTCAGGTCCCCTTAGTTTCGGCCACTTTGCCTTTAGTTGACGAGGGTGCGGCCATAGGCGTAACCTTTGTTGACGTTTCTTTAGATGTTTTAAAAGAGATTAACGCCCATATCGTTTCCTCTCTAAAGGATTCGGCCGTTTTAACGGCCAACCTATCCAACCAAGCCGTTATAGCCCAGGCTGGCTTTGATAATTTAAGCCCGGAAAAGGTGCCCGACTCTTCTAATCCAAACGGGGCCTTTATCAAAAGCCACTTCCTAAAAGAAGCTGACGAAAAAGGAGAGGTGGCTAGACTAGTCTCCTCCCTCTCCCAAGAGACGCGCCGAGGCTCGGCCATTATAAACGGCCGGGCCTACACAGTTTGGGTAAAAAAACTAGCTAATATTTTAGCTCTCATAATCTTAGTGCCCGACGATATTGTCTATCAAAACGTCCTAGAGGCTGAAAGCCTAACTAGGGAATTAGAGAGAGTTCAGCTAGAGAACCTTAAGACCATGCGTTTAATCATGCTCGGCTCCTTATTAGTTTTAGTGGTGGTGATGGGCTTTTTTATTCATTTTATCGTTAAGGCCAATACTAAACTTATCGCCGTAGGTAACGTTCTCTACGATCAAGGGGAGACTATAGACAACCATTCTCTAAACGTGGCCCAATTAGCCGACACCTTAGAGAGTGACGCTAGAGAGCAAATCCGTAACCTTAAAGACACTTCAGTTTTTATAAAACAGATAGTGAGCCAGGTCCGCTCGACTGCGGAGATTTCCAAAGAGTGTGGGCAGACTATGGAATTGGCTAGTCAGCAAGTGGGCGCTGGGGCGCAAACGGTTGAGGGTATGAAAAAAGCCATGGATTCTATTTCCAAGGCCACCTTTGAGGTCTCAAATATTTTAAAATCAATTGAGAGTATAGCCTTTCAAACTAATCTCTTAGCCTTAAACGCCTCCGTTGAGGCCTCTCGGGCCGGGGAAGCAGGTAATGGCTTTGCCGTGGTTGCCTCCGCCGTCAGAAGTCTGGCCGGGGCTACGACCCAATCGGCCCATAAGACCGAAACGTTACTTGAGGTTGCGGTTAATAGAGTGAAGGACGGCTATCAAGCAGCCGCAAAACTAGCCGAAAGCTTCGAGGCCATCGAAAAGACGGTTCATCAAGCCGAAAAGCAGGTAGCCTCCATTGGGGAAGCGACTAAAGAGGAGAGCGAGGCTACGGTTCAAATTACCGCCTCTCTACAATCTTTAACCACTTTAGTTAATAATAACGATAAGGTGGCCGAGCAATCTAAGAGTAGTTCAACTGAACTTAATATAGAGGCCAATCATCTTAATAAGTCGGCCCACGAACTGATGAGCATACTTATGGGGTAACCGTTCACCAGGTTTTTTTCACTGCACTCTGAGACTGGCTGCGGTTTTCGAGTTGTAACTGAGTTTTACCAAACGCCTTGAGATGTTAACAATGTTCGAAGCGAAAAAAGTACCCCTTTATCAGTTTTTAAAATTTTAATATACCATTATTACTAGTTAATTTTTCAGACCATAATGCTTTTAAGACGTCTTTGCGCTTCGATCCGCAATTGTTTTTGGAGGTTTCTACTTAAATTGGCACTCCGACCTTAATCTTTATAAAAAAGATTTGGTGTAAAAAGACAAAGCTTCTATAGGAAGCTTCATTGTTGCGGCACAGGTCGTCCCCAAAAATTGGGCTTGACATCGCAACGTTCACGCCCAAGAAGGCTTGTGAATGGACACCTTATGGGCAATCGCTCCTCTCAAGGGGAGCCGCCCCAAGAAGGCTAAAGGCTAAATTATCCCTAGCTGGAGTTTACAAGGTATTTTATAAAATAATTTTTAATTATTATTTATAATCGTTTATATATTATATAATATAAACTAAAAGTTGACATGTGTATGGTTATTGGGGCCATTAACAATGCGGTCGCTCCATCATCGACTACCGAGCTTAAGAAGTTGTATCTGACAGCGTATCTTCCCAACATGACTAACATCAAAGCCCCCATATTCACTGCCAAAACTTCTGGAATAACACCAGTAAATCAGTGTGGAAGCCCTAGAGGCCATAGATGATGAAATCATCTCCAAGATGTTGGAAGTTTATGATATTGATGTTTCTATACTCGCCAACGAAATGATTTTCCAAACTGGCGATAAGGTTCAGTTATCAGATTATTTTACTCCAAATAATAAGAAAATATGTTCGTTCATTGGTATAGCTCCCAAATTATAGAGTTATCGAGGGAGCGTTTTATCGTTTTAGATAATGACCTTTTTATATTTGATTAATATATAATTTATTACTTTATTTTTAATGTCTTTGTGGAAAATAAACAGGTTTATTATTGACCGTGGTCGAAAATCCCGATATCATTAGACGACATTATTATGTTTACCAGCCGGGCTTTTACGATTTACCTTTAGCTGGTATGGAGGTCGATATGGATAAGAAACTACCTCTTTTACCTTTAGGCATGAGCGAATTTAAAGAAATTCGCGACATGAAAATAGCCTATGTGGATAAGACCAACTTTCTCCCAGAGCTTAGAAAATGTGGCAAGGTCGTCTTCTTCGCCAGGCCCAGACGTTTTGGTAAATCCTTAGCTCTCTCGACCTTAGATTCTTTCTACTCTGGAGATATCACACTTTTTAACGGGCTCTCGGCCGAAAAAATTATGACTTCCCCAGATTTCGTTCCAAGGCCGGTCATTCGCTTAATTATGAGCCGCCCCAGCGGAGCCGTTAGCCAAGAACAACTGAAAAAAAATATCGTCGACGAACTTACTAAAAGCGCCGACCGACATGGGGTCTCGCTAAGAGGCGATGACCCCGCTGCAGCGTTTGTAAACCTTATTCCAGACGTCAAAAAGGCCCGCTCCCAAGATGTCGTCCTTTTAATTGACGAATACGACGCTCCGGTCATAAAGGTTATCCAGACACCGGGATTAGCCAAGATTAAGGATTTACTTGAGGACACTCGGACGATCATGTCCAATTTTTACAGTAAAATCAAGGACGCAGAGGCGGATCTTCATTTCGTCTTAATCACCGGGGTCACGAAGTTTTCCCGCATGGGGATATTTTCCTCTCTAAATACTATTAAAGACATTTCGCTAAGTCCGCAATTCGCGTCCTTAGTCGGTTTTACCCATGAGGAACTCATAGAAAACTTTAAACCGTTTATTGAAATGGCGGCCAGGAAGTTTAACCTTAACGAGACGGAGCTATTAGAGAAGGTGCGGGACTATTACGACGGCTTTTCCTTCGACGGCGAAACTAGACTCTATAATCCTCAGTCTATGCTCAATTTCTTTCAGGATCTGGGGTTCTATAACTTTTGGATGAAATCTGGTTCCAACACCCTCATTAGAGAAATGATGCGCGATAAAGGGCTTACAGCAGAGCAATTTAAAGGTCTAAAGGTAAGCCGCGATTTCGTAGACGATCCCGGCGAGATCGAACAAACCCCGCCCCACGGGTTCCTTTATCAGGCGGGCTATCTTAGCTTGCGCGTTAATCCCCAATCCGATTCTTCCTTCTTGCTAGATTATCCCAACTTTGAAGTCCGCTCCTCATTCTCGAAATTGTTTATAGAAAATGTCATAGATTCTATCTCCGAGGCCGACTCCGCCTCTATAGAGCTTGAAAAACATATAAGCGAAGGTAACGTCGAAGCCGTAGTCAATTGTTTTACGCTGCTTTTCGCCAAAGTTTGCTATGACGACCATACAGTAGCCTATCGCTTTAATTTTTATCAATCTATCCTTATAAACGAGAAAGCGGACGAGACGAGGCTTATCAACGAGGCTATAGGATTAAGCGGCGCTAGGCGACTAACCGAACGTCTGGCGGCGGCGATTAAAAATAAAGACTTCGAGGTGGCTGACAGAATATTAACCGATATTACCCAAAAAACCACTCGCGATAAAAAGCTTAAACTTAAATTAGACGAGAGCTTTTATCGCTCGCTTCTTATGGCTTTTTTATTAGGCGCTAATATTAAGGTCTACTCCGAACTCCATACTAACCTTGGCCGTAGTGATTTGACAATCGAGTATAAAGGAAAATGTTACGTTATAGAACTAAAAATGGTTGAGGAGACAAAAGAGGCTCAAAACGCAGCCAAAATCGCGCTTAATCAGATTATAGAGAAGAACTACGCTGGCTCCCACTCAAACCCCATCATCATTGGCCTAGCAGTATCGGAGGATATAAGAAACATCGCTGCCTCTTTTTACGCTAAAGATAATAAGATTAACGAGCTTCAAATCTTAGAGCCTTTTAACGACACCTTGGGGACTGATGAAAAAGACAAAAGGAAACGGCACCTAAAAAAAACCAAATTAGAGGCTCTAACCTAAAATCGGCTCTTAACTTGCTCTATCAATCGTAGCTCTCCGTAGACTCTCGCACGGCTAGCATAGTCATCATGATTTCCCGGAAAATTTGTACTCCCACAAGAGGTGTTAAACTCACACAAATGGTTGTATAAAAAAAATACTGTAATCATTTCTATTGTTAAGAAGGATTTATAACCACAAAAAAATAACTTGACATGAGCTTAGTTTTGTTGTATATATTGCGGTAGGTTTTTTTTTTTAATTCAAAAAAAATCCCACCATTTGGACAGCGAAACTAGGAGCTAATATATGAAAGCGGCGAAAGGTTTTTTTAGATATCAAGTTAGATATACTAATGGCAAGAACACAGAATATGCTTATTATTGTCATGCTAAAAGAGTTAATGGCAAGAAAAAAAATGATGAAACTTGGCTTGGTAGAGTAATAGATAAAGAAAAGCATATTTTTTATACAAAAAAAGATGGATATTTTATATTAATACCTGGTGAAGAAAAAAATATTTTAGAAGAAAACGATCCTTTAGTTCTTAATTATATATCTAATATACCAATCAAAAATAAAAAAATAAGAAAAAGTTTTTCTGTAGTATTTGGAGATATATATATTTTTTATGAATTTTTTAAATCAGAAGGATTAAACAAAATTTTGGAATTTTTAGGTGATTTAAATTATGATACATTATATTCATTAATAATATATAGAATCTTAAATCAAGATGGATATTCAAAAGCTTATGATTGGTGGCTAGAAACCTGTGCTCAATATATTTTTCCAAAAGCGAAGATGCAATCTCAAAGATTAAGCGAATTTTTAAGTCAATTAGGTAATGAAAGCTATCATAGAGTTTTTTTTAAAAATTATTTAGAATATTTACAATATTTTAATCCAAAATTTAATCTTTTCATAGATAGTAGTGGTTTAGAAAATGCAATTAAAATACCAATAACCGCGATTAACAAACATAATGGAGTTATAAGTAATGAAATTAGGCTTGTAGTAGTTGCGGATAAAATAAGCGGTTTGCCAATTTTTTACCGATATATACCAGGTAATATAGTAGATGTTTCGACTTTAGTCAATATTATTAATGAAATTAAAGAATATAATATAAATATTAATAGAGCAATCCTTGATGTTGGCTATTATTCAGAAACAAATATCGAATTTTTACTAAATAATAATATTCCATTTATGACAAGGCTATCTGAAAAGACCGAAATATTTAATTTATTACTTAAAAAAGTTAGTTTAGAACTTAATAGGCAAGAAAATATAGTTAAATATGGAAATAGAACTTTATTTATAAAAAAAATAGAAAAACAATTTTATAACAGTTAAAAAATTTAAATTATTATGTTTGCCGAGATATAGAACGTCAATGTCAAGAACTAATAAATTATTATAAACAATTTAGTGATAAAAAAATAAATAATGAAATTGAGTATGATTTAGCAAGGCATGGGGTCTTTATTTTAGTATTATCATTAGAATTAGAAAATATTAATGTACTTCCTTGTTATTATGATAGAGAAAGTATTGAACAAGTTTTTGATTATATGAAGGGGACAATTGCCTTAATTCCATTAAGATGTCATAAAGAATAATCATTAGCTGGTCATATTTTTATAATTTTTTTAGCATCAATTGGCTATTTAATGTTAGATAAAAAATTAAAAAAATATTGTAATTAATTGTCATTTTCGTTAAAATCAATCTCTAGACTTCATTGTAGAGTTTATGATACTAAATTAATTATAGATACTCCAAATAAAAAAGTTAATGATGTTTTAAAAATATTAAAAATTAAAATACCTGATAAAATTAGTTTTTTTTCATGCTAAAATACTAGCATTCAATAGCATTAAAAGTAATGATTATGTTTGCAAATTTAGTACCAACTCATTTTATTTACTGATTTTCAGTGTGGTGGGTTGATTTCTGCCGGGAAATAAGGGTTATTAATATCAACGCCGTTAGCCGCAGGTTTAGTCCAGGGCTTATCGGCTGATTTCGCAAACATGCGCGGCGCAAAGGGCTAAAACCGCTTTTAGAGATTTTAGTTAAAATTTGACCTCCTTTTCGACATCAAGAAGGAGGTATTTTTGGTGCCTCAAGCAAAGCTCTTCAGGGCCTTTAATAGCTTTCCCGCGTAATCTGACTATGCTCTAAAGCCTATCGCCACGCCCTGTGGAAGTTGAGGTGCCTAAAGCTAAAGAAGCCGCTTGGGAGCTTTTGGCGATTAAAAGAACCTCTAACATTACCTAACTCTTCTGATTCTAAGTTATACCAGGGCAAAAAATTATTTCCATTTTAGGCCGCCATTTTTAGCTTTTTTCTCATTCAAATATCGTAACCGTTCACCAAGTCTTTTTTTCCCCACGTTGCGGCTGGTAGCGACTTTCGAGTTGTAATTAAGTTTTAGCATACCCTTCAGTTTTTAACATTAGTTCTTTTAACGTTTCTACTTAGCTCTCTGCTCCAACCATATATTTTAACTTTGATTAATGTTAAAATTACTAAGCTCCTATAGGGGGCTACATTGCAGCGGGATGTGTCGTCCCTTTCAATAGGCTTGGTACTGCAGCGTTCTGTCTTGTGAACGGGCCCTTAAACGTTCACATTTGTGAACGTACACCAAATATGGACCCGTTTATTGACTTCAAATCATAGAACAATATAAAATCCATACTTTACTGAAACAACTAAAAGAGGAAAATTATTTTTCTTGGGTATAACGTTGATAAAACTAAAATAAAGATATATGAATTGCATGAAAAATTGATGAAAGTCGCTAAAGGTGAAATCGTTAAGAAAAAAAACTACAGTTGACAGCGTTATACGAAATGTAGAAAAAATCCTGAAGGTTGAATATATGAAAAATATTATTAAATATAGAATTTAAATAAGTAACAACAATATTTATCTAAATTTATTCGAATCAGAAAATGCCTTAGAACAAATTCGTCACGATATTTTAGGCAAGACATTTCTATTCACTTTTCAAAGCGATTTCTTAAACGAACAAATCGTGGTGGCCTATCGTAGCGCATAGCATGTAGAGCGGGCGTTTAGAAATATGAAAGATAGTAAACACTTAACGGTTCGGCCAATATTCCATTAGACTGACTAAAAGATCAAGATACATATTTTCACATATGTCTTGGCCTACAGGATGTGTTGCCTATTAATAAAAGAGCTGGCTGACCAAGGGTTACAGAACTGCGAAATTATGAATTTCCTCCCATCCTTTGCAGCCAGCTGTAGTGGCAATCAGAAGGATAGTAAGGATTTGGTATAGCTTGTAAGTAGAACGCCCTTGAACTCTAACGTCGGGTATGGTTTTGAAATAAACTATGATATTGCTGAAAAATTTGGCCATAATGAGACTTCCTTGCTTTTAGATGGATCTAATTATAGCAGAAAAATTTTAAATTAATAAAAAAACTTTAATATAAAATCATAAATAAATATTATAGCTAATATTATATAATATAAATATATTTATAGTCTAAATTGTAATGGATAAAATTTTATATTCTTTAGTTGCTCGTCTAAATTATTCTAAATTTTTAGATAAATAGAGCAAAACAAGTAATAAAAATAATAAATCAAATTAATATAGATTATTTACAGTAAAATTAAATTTTTTATATATTAATTTATTTAATTTTGATATAGATACGTATTCGGCGGTTTTTATGATTGTTTAATATTTATTGTTAAATACATAGAAAAATTTGTCTTCATAAATATAATAAATTATTTATTTAATTAAAAACTAAATACAATAAATTTCTAAAAAAGTATTAAATTTAGTTGAACAAATAAAAATTTACCCGTTATCAAGTCATTCTGATTAATTTATACGAAATCAAAATTTTGGCGATTTTGCCCTAGGAGTAGATCTTTGGACGAGCGAGAGAGAATAAAATGGAGCGGTCTGATATTGTCTATTCAGCCTCGTTCGACCGTTTGGAGATATATTAGTAACAACCGCACCCACCGTCTTATCGGATACAATCTGTTTCTCGAAGGCGAATCCGACGAAAAACTGGGGAGGTTTGTGGTGGCCGTCTCTGAAAAGCAATTAGCGACTATCGGCTTTCGCGTCGGCGACGAGGCCAAAGGGGCGGCTTGGACAAAGCTTCGCCCCGAGCTTGAATTTGCCGATTACTACCGAGCGGGAGCTTTGGAGAGAATTAGACCGAACGACGGCGGTTTTGATGAAATTAATCTGCCTCCGTGGATCGACACTCCGCCGGATTTGAAGACGTACGCTTGGCGCGGCTGCCGAGTGTTAAGTAAAAGTAGTTGGAGCGGCCAGTGCTTTAAATGCAAGTGGGCCGCGATGGCTACCGTGACCATCGCTTGGTATCTCCCATTGAAAATTAACAAATACCGCTTCGAGAGCTTCTGTTATGGTCCAAAATCATGTAAATTTTACAAAAGAGGCCGAACGCCGGTGGTTCCTTACAAAAACAGGGGCTCGTTCCCAGACGAGGAGGGCGGCTTTGACGAGATCGAAACCGAAAATCGCGATTGGGACGACTAATACAAATCCTTCCTAAGCCCTAAACGATACGGGGGCCATTAAGATTTATTGTGTTTTTTTATTTAAAGGAGCACAGGCCACTTGATTCTAAAGCCCTACAGCGCGCTATGGGCGATAAAAAGATAGATAGGCCAATTTACGAAGATAAACCGTAAGGCGAGTTTGACGAAACGTGAAAGCCAAGAGGTCGGTAGAGATTATCGAGGAGGAGAGCTTTAATTATAGGTAAGAGCGAGAAGATAAAATAGACCGGCCTGAGATTGTCTATCCAGCCGCGTTCGAATGTTTAGAGGTATACGTACAACCTTACCCATAGGCACACCGGGTTTAATCTTTTTCTCGACGGCGAAGCCGGCGGGAAACTGGGGCGGCGATTTGCCGTGGTCGTTTCTGAAAAACAATTTACGACTCTCCGCTTTCGCGTGGGCGACGAGGCCAAAGGGACGGCATGGACAAAGCTATACCCTCAGATTGAATTTGCCGATTATGTGTCCGTTGACTAGAGTGAACGTCGCAGTTCCAATCCCATTGAAGGGGAAGACACGTACCGCGATAGAATAGCTCCTATAGAAGCTAAGTCATTCTAACTAGCATGAATAGAGGTTTAAACAAAGTCAAAGTATCGGCCTTAACATGAAGCCACCAAAGCTCGTTGTAAAGCTATTGATGGCGATATACTAACGAATGAAATGATTCTCCAAACCCGCGCTTCAAGGTTCCGCCATCGGATGGTTGGGTTTCCAAATAAGCGGTTCGAGAGTTAAGAGCGAAGAAGTTTAAAAACAAGGCCGCGTAAACTGGAAAATGTATTCGTACATGGGTAAATGATAAAATTAGATTACTTTGCGAAAGACGTACGCTCAATAAATAGTGAGAAAAAAATAACTGGTGAACGGTTACCCCGTTTTTAACGAAATTAACGCCCCTCTGTGGACCGACGTATCGCCGGAATTGAATATTTATGAATAGCGCGGCTGTAGAGTCCTTAGTATAAGACGTTGGAGCGGCAAGTGCTTTAAAGGCAAGTGGGCCACGATGGGCAACGTGGCCATCTTTTGGGATATCGCCCAAACTCTTTATAAATACCGCTTCGAGTGTTTTGTTACGGTCCCAATTAACCCCAAGTTATGTAAATTATATAAGAGGATGCCAACGCCGATGGTTCCCTATAGAAACGTCGGGTCGTTTTCTGACGATGGCTACATTGACGAAATTTTAACCAAAAAACGTAGTTGAGACGACTGATAGAAGCCCTCGCTTAGCCTTAATAAGATAAGGAGGCCTTTATGAGTTCTTTTATTTGTTACCAGAAATGCTCTACTTGCCAAAAGGCGCGTAAGTGGCTTGACTCTAATGGCTTATCTTTACGTAGAGCGCGATCTTAAGACCGATAGGCCAAATTACGCCGAACTCAAAAAGTGGCTTTCGGTTAGCGGTTTATCCGTCAAACGCTTCTTTAATACAAGCGGGGTAGCTTATAAATCCTTGAGCCTAAAAGAAAAGCTCCCCTCTATGAGCGACGACGAATGTCTCAAATTACTCGCCTCAGACGGCATGCTTGTCAAGCGTCCTTTGTTAATTGGTGATACTTACGCGCTGGTAGGCTTAAGGAAAGCGAGTGGGAAGAAAAAGCGAACTAATTTGACGCAGTAAGAGCGAACCGATACGGGTTGAAACCAAAGGGTAGCCAATCTCAAATAAAGGTTATAGCCGCCTTAAAATTTAATAGCGCCATATTTTGAGCTTTAGGCGAAGAAAGCAGCGCCGTTATGTCTTAGCTTTGAGCGAAGCAGCTTAAAAATAGCCTCGTTAAATGGAAAACGTTATCGTTCATTGGGATATCTCCCCCTCTCTTTTTCAATCGCTTCGGGCCAAATCCCAGCGGCCCTAGAGATCCGTAAGGTAAAAAAAAATGGCACCAAATTCGTCCTTTAGCCAAGTTCAACGTCGGCGAGGCGAAGGAATTGGTTTTAGTAGGAGCGCTTAGTTCGTTCCACGCTCGTCCCGTAGCCATGAAAGCGCCCGGCGCTAGGTTAAGTGTTCGCCGGACCTTTTTTCATCCAAGGTTGACGGCCATTGGCTTTCGAGGTGGAATTGAGGTTCCCCGTGTGCCTTAAGATCTTACCATGCTCTTTTAAGGCGTCTCCCTTAGGTCGGCTCTCCACTCGCTCTTTTAAACCTAGGGTTTGCGTTAAAATGACTTCGTCTCTATTTGAGGCTAAATTATCGGGTGTACGTTCACAAATGTGAACGTTTAAGGGTCCGTTCACAAGAGAGAACGCTGCGGTGCCAAGCCTATTAGGGACGACACATCCCGCAGCAATATAGCCCCCTATAGGAGCTTAGTAATTTTAACATTAATCAAATCTATATCAAATTTAAAAAAAATGAAGATATAAAATTTTAATTTTCAGGTTAGTATCATATATAAATTTGATTATTTTATATTACTGATTTTATTTTATTTACAAATTTAGAATAATTTAAGGATTAATTAAATAATTTAAAACTTAAAACTATTGTAATTATCTATTATTTAAAATTTTATTGATTAAGGTTTAGACTATAAATGTAGTTATATCATATTTATATTGTATACTGTTAATGGAATCAGTAATTTTATCAATTTTAGAACTTGAAAGCTTTTTGATTTCAATATTAGAAACGCCAATGGGATTATAATCAACAATTTGGTATTTAAATTGAGTTTGTAAATTTTGAATCAACATGCAAATAATTACTTGTTGGATCTCAGTTGATAATTATGGTAAATATGAAATATATTTTGATGTACTTAATCTTAAAAAATATAAATTTAATCTATTATCAATAGATTTGATAAGTAACATATCAACTAAATTTAATAAAATATTTTTACATATCATCATTGTATCCTTACAAAAATTAAATAATATATTAAACAATAAAAAAATTAATTATATTTAGTAAATATGGGTAATAAATTAGCAAATTTCTTGAATCTTACACGTTCAGCATTGTGGTACTTCTCAAACGTCTCTTGATCCACAAAAATATAATCATATTTTTGTTTTATGTCAAGTTTGATCGTAGCGCAAAAACCCCCCTCGAAAAAAATCTCTGGATATGGAGGCGGGACCATTTTTTTTCTGCCGACTCCAAAAAAAATTCTTATTGATTTACTTTCGCAATAAGGAGGCTC
>JAITQT010000411.1 GCA_031288745.1 Deltaproteobacteria bacterium | reverse complement strand
TTAAGGCTTTTGAGCAAGAGAGAAACTAAACGATAAGGTGCCTACTTCTCTATAAATATGGCCAAGAGTGGCGCATTTACCTATGAGCGAGACTTCAAAAAGATCGATAAAGCCGCCGAGAACCTTGGTTTCTTCTGTCTGCTTTCCACTACCGAACTAGACAGCACGGAGGTGCTTATCAAATACCGCAACAAAGACGTGATAGAAAAAGTATTTGACGATATCAATAATGATCGAAGCGCAAAAAGTCCCCTTTATCAATCCTTAAATTTGTAACATGTCCTTATTACTAGTTAATTTGTTAGACGATTTTGCTTTTAAGAGGTTTTTGCGCTTCGATCAATAATTATATTCACATAAAGAAACACCTAACGTATAGCTCAGAAACGACAGACGGCAATTTGTTTTGCGCGTTTATATCGCTCATTGTAGCTTCAGAGATGGGAACCAGACTTAATGCTCTTATGTGGGAGAAGGGCTGGAGTAAGGACGCCGTAATAAAGGAGATGGAAAAGATTCGTGTGGTGACTTCTAAGAATGGTAGAAGACTAGTGGTACCGGGCACCAAGACACACCGTATGATCTTTGAAGCGTTCGGTTTGACGGATGACAGTCTCAAGGCTTACGTTGCTGATGTTTTATAAATGTATGTCTAAAAAATTTTAAGGAATTTAGGTAAAAGCTTAACATTACTCCTTTTGAGGTTTCTAATTAGCTCTCTGCTCCAACCATATATTTAACTTTAATTAATGTTAAAATTACTAAGCTCCTATAGTGTGCTACATTGTTGCGGTATGTGTCGTCCCTTTCAATAGGCCTGGCCCCGCCAGGTTCTCATTTGTGAACGGACACCTAAAAAAACCTAAAATGGCCAAGACCAAAAACTGCCCTTAAATTATTACAAAAATACAAGGCGGGTCTGACTTTTTAAGTCCAACCCGCCTTTTGGTTTAGGTGATGGCAAAGAAAAAACCGCCCTTAAAAGGGAAAAAACTATCTTTATTTTTAAAAAATTTAGATATAATTATAGTATATATATGCCAATAAATAACAACTATTATTAATAACAATAAAGACTTATTT
Organism: Deltaproteobacteria bacterium; assembly: GCA_031288745.1. GTDB lineage: Bacteria > Desulfobacterota > Desulfarculia > Adiutricales > Adiutricaceae > JAITQT01. The sequence continues at coordinate 2,319 of JAITQT010000411.1, read as the reverse complement.
TACTATTATTTTGCTTAAATATTATCTAATCAATCTGAGATGCGTCTAGGTAATAGCGAGCGGACTTAAAAAGAGCGAAAAAATGCCACCTAAAATCAAGCGATGCCAAAGGATTTTAAGCCAAATACATCAAGTTATCTGAAGTCCTGATGTCCGTCTACCGCTTACTAACTGAACTAAATCAGTTCATAACTTGCTTGTAGTGACATTGCTCACCAAACTTAGATGACTAACATAAATAGGAATAGGGAACATTTCCATCTCCTCCCTCCGAACCGTGCTGGCGGTTCTCCCGCACTCTGCTCTATGGTTTCAACTTCATGATCTTAACACTCAAGTAGGTTTAGGGTCAGAATAAACAATAACTTTTGCGACGCTTTCGCGTAACGCCGTTTCCACCAACGCTTCTAACAGACTTAAATTACTCAACCATGCTTCAGCTTACTGCCCCCTGTATATACCCAGGACCGAATACATTTGCCGCTACATGGCACCTCCCACCGCCATCTACCTGTGAGGTCTAAAGTTGAAACCGGCAATTCATTTTGGTCGTCAGTATAGCCTTTCGACAATTAAGATCTGGTTTACATCATGAGTTCATCTTAATCTCCATCTTTCTCTCCCTTCCCTATTGGAGTTTTGGCTTACCCACCCTTGGGCCCTTTGGTTTTCGGTACTAGGTGTTTGTGCTAGAAGAATTTGTCGAAACATAGACGGTTAAAGGTGGCCAGCCATGACGAAAAACTTGTCTACTGTCTAAACGATATTTAAGTTATTTTTTCCCCTAAAAGTAAATCTTTTAGGCCCAAAGCAAGACTAAGGTCCCCTCAGGAATTTTTTATTTTTTTTGACCAGTATACTTTTCATGGTAAAACTTAGTCAAAATGGTATCCTTTTTACTGGTAATATCCAGCTGGACAATATTTTCCGTTTTTTTTGGGGATAGGCTTTATTGGATCGGTTTTCCATTTTTTTTGACTAAATAAACCGTCTCTATCTAGACAAAATCGACCGTCCCAAACAAGCATCACCCTAGCTAAACAAGTTCGTCATCCTACAGACTACTCTTTGTCCTCTTAATTATTCTCCACCCCACCTCCTGATAAGGCCGTTACCTCTGGCTAAAGGTGTTGCTACTCCCTCCCCTAATGTAGATTTTCACCTCACTAAGGTTATACTTTTACGAACGCACATATATTTTTAACTTAATATATTAAAAACAAAAAAATATTATTATTTTAAATTAATTTATATATATTATTTTTTTGTAAATGATTTTAACCTAATAATATTTCATTTATATTCTAAATAACCATTTAAAAACTAATAAAAATTATACATAATATTAGCCTTAATTATTTTATAGCTCTATCACAAACTGGTTGTGTTTATATCCATACCTTGACCGCTTAATTTTACGATTTACTTTACTCAACAAAGATAAGATGCTATACTTAATGCGTCATTAACGGCTTTCGTTTATTTAGGGACCGCCGCTTTTTGACCGTTGGTTATAATAATTAAATTTTCCAAAGGCGGTTTCTTTTATTTGTACCGTTTTGCCTTAAAAAATTAAGTTCTATATTGCCCAACGGTGTTATTTTTAAAAAAGCCCGACCTAAGAGAAACGGTCGATTTAAAACCTTCGTAACCGTTCACCAAGTTTTTTTTCCCCACGTTGTGGCTGGTAGCGACTATCGAGTTGTAACTAAGTTTTAGCCTACCCTTAAGTTCTTAACATTAGTTCTTTTAACGTTTCTACTTAGCTCTCTGTCCAACCATATATTTTAACTTTGATTAATGTTAAAATTACTAAGCTCCTATTGGGGGCTACATTGCTACGGTACGTGTCGTCCCTTTCAATAGGCTTGGCCCCGCAGCGTTCTCTCTTGTGAACGGGCCCTTAAACGTTCACATTTGTGAACGGACACAAACCTTCTGAGGCTATCAAATTAACGGCCTCTTTTGGACAAACGTTTCCCCTTTTCTCAATTTTTCGGGGTGGCCAAGTATGTCTCAGAGCCTTACTTCTTACGCCCCCAAGGCCGTTTCGTTAACTAAATTATTAAGTAGGCTATACGTCTCTGTCGCCTTAGCTTTGCTCGGTTCTTGGGGCCTTATAGTTCCCCGGCTTAATTTTTTTAAGCTAGACGACGAAATAAGAGCTTCTAAGCTCTGGCTTTATTTAGACGCGGCTTCCTTGGCCCTGGCTATTTTAGGCGTTGTTTTATGCGTTTATTATAAGCAAACCATGACTCCGAGATTGCGCAGAGTCGACGACCTAGGCGAGGCTGGCTGGTGAAACTTAGCTTCTTAATT
>JAITQT010000387.1 GCA_031288745.1 Deltaproteobacteria bacterium | reverse complement strand
GGTCGGTCAGTTCTCCGGGGGCTTAAACTAGCGTCGGCTTAGGTTCGTGGTCGCTTTTAAGACTAGGTGGTCTCGGTGGGCGAGACTTAATTAATTTTTATCGAATCGCAAAAAACTCTTAAAAGAACAATAGTCTAAAAAATTAACTAGTGATAAGACTATTTTACAAATTGAAAGACTGATAAAGGGGACTTTTTGCGCTTCGATCAAGTTTGGCTTTACCCTCAGCACTCCTTATCCGCTCTAAAAGCGCTTTTTTGATTTCAGAGGAGCACTCTAGCTCGGACTGAGCTAAAGAAAGGGAAGTTTCAGGGAGTTTAGGTCATCAAAGTGGCCATTGAGGGCTTGAGGCAGTTTCAGTATTAAAACGCTTAAAAAGCATGATTACCATTTCCCGAAATAATTACAGTCGTCTCCAGAGCGGCGATGGCTGCAAGTTTACTTATCGTAATTTTTTAGACTAAAGAGAAGGGCGCAATTGTTTCTGTGGCTAAATTCATGGGTTTACTAGCGAGAAAGAGGATGAATAAGAAAAAAGCTGCTACCTATTTTGATAATGAAAAGAGCCTCTATTTTTCCCAACGGTTAAAAAAAGCCTTAGCTAACATGTTCGATAACCCCTTAACCGTGATAGAAGCCCCGATGGGCTATGGCAAAACCTTGGCCGCGAAAACTTTTTTAACCAACGCCTCGGTAAAAGTGGTTTGGACGACGGCCCAGGCCTCGGGGAGCAAGACCTTTTGGAGTGATTTTTGTAAAGAATTAGACCAAGTTATACCCCAATCAAGTAAGGATATCTCCGAACTAAATCAATTAGGATTTCCCGAAGACCAAGCCCGAACCGTTGAGGGGCTGAAAATCTTTCAGCGGATACCTTTCCCTAAAAAAACGGTTCTGGTTTTTGACGATTGCCATCTTTTGCCGCGCTCTTTTATATCTTTTTGCGAAAATTTAGCGGCCGAAACATTCCTCAACGTTTCTATTGTGGCCATCACGCGCAACTCCTGGGGGGAAGGTGAAAGGCTAATAAATTCTCAAAATTCTCTATCACGCATAGATCAAAGCCTTTTAGCCCTTAACTCTTCGGAAATCGCCGAATATTTTGAGCTAAATGGCGTAACTATTAGCCCTGACGTTGCTTTACAACTCCATGAAAACACCTCAGGCTGGATCAGCGCCCTGTATCTGAGCCTACTATGGTTTGAAAAGAACGGTAATTTTTCTTCTATTCCCGAGGATATCTCTGTGAGCTTGCAAGATATGGTCTACGAGCCTTTATCGTCGCAGGCCAAAGAGCTGCTTTTAGTACTCGCTCCTCTCGAACGTTTTACCATCGCCCAGGCCGTGCGCCTCTATGGTAGCGACGCGCCTTTGCTTTTGGCAGAACTGACTACAAAAAACGCCTTTGTTTTTTTTGATCGGCTTCACCAAGTCTATTTCCCGCATGCTGTCTTTCGTCAACTTATCCAGAAAATATTTAAAGGAAACGTCCTGACCGAGGTTCGCCGTAGGGAAATTTACCGCGCTTGCGGAGATGAATTTATGGCCGCCGGGGAACTAGCCTCGGCCATGGAGGCTTGGTATTTGGCTGGCGACTTTGAACGAGCATTAACGGTTTTGGAAAGCGACATGACCCTCAATCTGGTCACTGAGAGGGCGGAACTTTACATTGAGATGTTTAAGCACTGCCCGCAAGATATTATGGAGCGTCACTTAGGGGCCTGGTTTAAATACGCCATAGCCTTGTTTAGTGCTGGCGATTTTACCTCTTTTGAAAATCAATTGCGTTGGCTGGCCGAGCGCTGCGCTTGTCTGGACCAGGGACAGGAGGCTAACAGATGGCTCGGGGAGTTGCAAGTTCTTTTGGCCTTGACGAAGTTTAACGACATAGAGGCTATGAGCGCTCATTTTAAAAAGGCCCTGACCCTTCTAAAAGAGCCGACCATTTTGTACGGAACCGATTTCCCCTGGACTTTGGGCAGTCCTTCGGTGCTTTTTATGTTTCACCGACAAAGCGGCATTCTTGACGAAGAACTGCTCCAAATGCGCAGCAATATGCCTTCGTATTATCAATTAAGCTCCCATCACGGGGCCGGCGCGGAATATCTGATGGAAGCTGAAGCCTTTTACTATAGAGGTGAACCTAATCAGGCGGAAGCGCTTTGCCAAAAAGCTCTCGAGATGTCTTGGCATCATAATCAGCTTGGTAACGTGATTTGCGCCTATTTTATTCAAATGCGTTTGGCCATTATGAAGGGCGATTTTGAGATTATTTTTGGCGGTGGGCAAAAGTCGGGTTTGCTTTACGAGATGCGCTCTCTTATCGCTAGGAGCCGAGATTTTTTTATGCTGCACACGGCCGATCTTTGCGAAGGATGGCTCTACGCTTCGCTTAGTCTTTACGAAAAAATTCCTTTGTGGCTCACGACCAAGCTCGATTGGGACGGTCGTTTATATACTTTTGCCAAAGGCTTTTACCCTATCGTTTATGGTCGGGCCCAGCTCTTAGCTGGCAAATACGCCGATGTTATTGAAGAGTTAGGCGTTTTATTGGCGGGCGATACTTTTAAGAAGAATCTTCTTTTTTCGATTTATCTACGTATTTATATCTCTGCAGCCCTTCATAAGCTTGGTCGAATCCCGGAGGCGCTGGAGAATTTAACCTTGGCCCTAGATAGCGCCTTGCCGGATAGTTTGTATTTGCCGTTTGTTGAAAACCAAGACTTTATAGGGCATCTTTTATCAAGAATACAAACCAAGAGAAAGCATGAACCCTTTCAAACTCGGCAAGAGGAAGTAGCCGATGTCTACCAAGCCGGACGTGAAGAGATTTTGAACGTGATTGAGGGCAGAAAATCTATATTAAATCTGACCCAAAGGGAGCTAGAAACCCTTAGATTTCTGGCGGCCGGTTTTTCTACCACTCAAACCGCCGAAAAAATGGAAGTAAGCGTCCACACTGTCAGGGCTCATTTGAAGTCAGCCTCTAGAAAGACCGGGGCCAAGACTCGAGTAGCCCTTTTGCAAATTTTTTCCAAAAAATTTTAAAAACGCGCCTAAGTTTGATGGCCCTCATAGTATCGAAAGGTCTCAATTGGAAAATTAAAAACGGCCCCCCTAAGGCGCTAAAGGCTTTGGGGTGGGTGATTAAAGCCAAACGGTATTGATTAAAACCGGGCTCTTTTTAAAGCGTCAAGCCAGATCGCGACTTTATTTTTAATTGCTTCGGGATCTTGCTCATCAGCCCTTTTATGGAGGAGAGTCGGTTCTAAGACCTTGCCATTTTTTACCAGAGCGGCTAATTGGGCGTTAATATCGTTAGGTTGGGTACCGGAAGTGGCGAAAATTGCCACAGGTTTGTTTTTGAAGTCGGTTTTGGCCAGAAAAATTTTAACTATTTCCGGAGGCTCGCCAAACCAGACCGGGCTTCCGAGATAGATAATCGAATATGGAGTAAGATCAGGGGGTTGATTTTTTAGCGTCAAAGAACGGGCCTCTTTGAGGCGTTTTTCCTCTATAGCGATGATTTCTCTTTCGTCGGCTGGGTAAGTCTGGGTTGATTCGATGAGAAAAGTTTCCGCGCCCGTTTTATCTACTATTAATTTTGCAATTCCGGCGGTCTTACCAGTCTGAGAAAATAAAATGATAAGGGACTTTTCGTCGTTCAAGGCCTGCTTAGAGTTGCCCTGAGCCTCGATGATAGCTGAGAAAAGAAACGACAATAGTAAAGCGGTCGCCAAACTTAAAGATAATAATTTAATCTTTTGAAACATAAGTTCTCCTTTTTTGAATTAAGACTCGTTAGTCGAGTTTTAATTTTTTTAGACGTGAGTTTACAAGAGTTTGAAATAGGTTGATTTTGAAGCCCTTCTCTCTTTAAAGGGCTGATATGGACTAAGCTGCGTCGATGAGAGCGATTGTCTTAAGGCGGGAATCGCTTTGTAATCCGATTTTTGGACTGCCCTAACGGGTTTTGCGCGTAAGGAAAGATTTAAGGCTGTCGACGGGGTTGAAGAAAGGGTCATTGTCTAGGCCCCACGTGATAAGGTTATAGAGCTTTTTGGCTAGTTTTAATTTTAGGATGCCGAGGTATTTTAGATTGGCAAGGCACAGCGCTTTGGCATAAGCCGCAACCATAGGCCCCGTCGAGGTCTGGCCAGAGTTGTCTGATTTTAGGTATGGTGGTTAATTTAAGAAAATCCGAGCACTTGATTTTATCGTGACCCTCTGGACTAATGGCCTTTACAGGGCAGCGGGGAACGCATTTTAGGCAACGCCCTCCATTATGGTAGAGGCAGTAATCGTAAGGCCCAGAATAGGTCCTTGGGGTTGGCTCGAAAACTTGATGGGTAATTAGCGAGGCTAGGCGATGGGCTTTGCCTACAGCGGTAATCAAGCCGTCGCATAGTCCGAAGGTACCAAGCCCGGCAGCAAAAGCGGCATGGCGGTGCGACCAGTCAGAGGTGATTTGAAAGTTAGCGCTCTGTTTAGCGCCAAACCCAGCCAAGAGATCGGGCGTGACCGTCTCAATACCGCGAGAGGCTAAAATATTTTCTAAATGACGACAAAGCCCGAAAACGATGCGGTCGTGTAAAAAACGGCTGCGAATCCAGCGCTCGGAAGGAAAGCCTTGAGCGCGGCTCTGATCGCTAATAGTAATCGTGGTTTGAGGAAGGATTATGACCACCACGCTTAGCTCTTCGGCCGAGGCCAAAGAAGCGGGAAAAGATTTCTGAAAAGCGGTTAGGGGAAGCCAATAGTCTTGGTCAATAGCCTTTTTAAAGTTTTCCCAGATAGGGTCCGAGCCCGAGGCGTAACCAAAAAGAGGGGCGGCAAAGGCCTTTTCTGGTTTTAAGGGGTGACCGTTTAAGTTGACTGGGCCGTCAAGATAATTTATGGCCGCTAATTCTAAAAAAGCTTTTAGCTCGTCGGCTGGATTTTTTTGATTAGTTGAGTTCATATTGTTGCGAAAAAAAATAAAAATCTCAAGCAAGCTCCAGCTTTAGCTACTGGAGTAATGGCGTCCTTTTTTTAGTTTAAAAAGACCACTCGTAGTCGTCACTTATCGGAGACGACTCCAATTGTTGTGGGAGGTGATAATCAAGCCTCTAAGCGTTTTGAGGTTAGAACTACCGGAGGCCAAGATGGCCACGATGCCGACGTAAACGCCCTGAAACTTTTTCATAATTTATACTCAAGAACGAAATGATTTTCCACTTTTGCTGTGTCACCAAAATGAATTTTCGAGCTTTTTTAGTCAACCTTTTTTACTCTTTAGGAGGTCGAATGATTTTGAGGCTCTAGAATCTTTGTAATCTAGGTAAACTAGGACGAGATCAATTAAGGTTATTTTATGCTTAACTTCAAAAATTGTTTAGTTTATTGTTGAGCAGGTTCTTAAGAACCATAGTATAAACCTTGTGATCAGAGATGAATATAGCTCAATAAAAAACCTATCAAGCAAAAACATTGGTAAAGGCGTTAGTAATATTGATTCAAGGAATAATATTAAGGTTAACCAAGAATTAATAGATATTATTTCTACCATTTTAAAAATATCTATGTGTTCAACGCTGGTGAATCGTATTGTAGGCGTGTTTTTGTTGTCTTGCGGCCTGCACTTCGCTTCTGCAGCCAATGCGGCCTGCCTTAGGAGCGGACCACGCATAAAATTAAGAAACTTATCGTCGCCTAGAACACGGTAGATATCTTTGAAATAAAACGTGGCTAAAGAAAGGCCAAACTTGCGGGCGTTGAGTCAGAGATCATTAAAAAACTCAAGGCCAAGAACTATCCCACTAGACAAAGTATCGCCGACCTGATTTACGAGAAATTTGGTATTAAGGTTTCGCTGCCAACGATGCCGAGGCTTCTAAAAAAACATAACTTCAAGCTTTTGAAAAGCGGCTCGTTAACGGCAAAGGCAGAGCCTAAAAAGCAGCGCCCATTCTATCAGGAAGTTTTACTTCCGTTAATGGAGAAGGCCAAAAAGGGTACCATGGCCTTGTTATCCGTTGACGCCGCTCATTTTGTTATGGGCTGCGATTATCTTGGCCAAATTTGGTGTCAAACTCGCCGATTTATAAAAACATTTTCAGGCCGTGCGCGATACAATGTCCTTAGTGGGTTGGATCTGGCCTCAAAGAAGCTGACTACAGTAACAAACGATACGTAATATAACCGCGACTGAGGTTTGCGAACTAAACAAGAAAATAGCCGCGGAGTATGCGGGACAGGCAGTATTTAACTCTTGATCGAAGCGCAAAAAGTCCCCTTTATCAGTCTTTAAATTTGTAACATGTCCTTATTACTAGTTAATTTGTTAGACTATTTTACTTTTAAGAGGTTTTTGCGCTTCGATCACTCTTAACAACGCCAGATATCAGAAATGCAAGCTTGATCGAAGCGCAAAAAGTCACCTTTATCAGTCCTTTAATTTGTAACAGGGCCTTATTACTAGTTAATTTTTTAGACTACTTTGCTTTTAAGGGGTTTTTGCGCTTCGATCAAGCTTGGGCAGGAACTTGCAGCTCAGCTTGGTATCATCCTAGTATATATACCGTCTTACAGCCCCAACTTGAACCTGTGAGAGGTTATGAAAAAATGTTAATAGCAAACTTCGAACAAAATATTATGATAATTTTTTAGAAATTTCTGCTAAAATAGGCTCTATATTAAGGTTTGAGGACATTAAAGATAAAAAAGACTTAGATAAGCTTATTAGCGAGAAGGTTCAGTTGTTTGATAATTTGGTGCCAATAGGCGGGGCAACATTTACAACCGAAGAGGTCCAAAAATAAAGGCCTAAAATGGAAAATCATTTCGTTCTTTAGCATAGTTACAAAATATGAATTAATATCCCTACTCAACTTAAAAAAACTAATCCGTAAGGGCTAGGCAGCTACCACGGCTGACCACGCCGATTCCTATTTTGATTAGAGTTTTAGCTTGGGCCTTATACGGCCGCCAATAATCTTTAGTATCTATGGTTTTTAATGCTTTTTGAGCTAATTGGGTTAGTTTTTTCTTAATATTTATATTATCAACCGTACTTTCATATTTAAGCTCGATAATCGCGTAGAAGGCTTTTTTAGGCAAAATAAAAACCATATCGGGCGTCCCCATGGCCCCTGGTTGCTCGGAAAAAACCAGGCGTCCGAGTTTAAAGAGGTAGGCGAAAAGTAACCGGTGATAAAAGCTTTCGTTTTTTTCTTGGTAATGGATAGCTGGAAGATAGGCAAAGAGAGAGGTGAAGATTTCGGTAATCTTCGGGCCGTCTCTTTCCACAAAGGCCTTTTCTATGAGCTTGCTTTCAATTTGCGGATTATAAGCTAATATTTTTTTAAAGATTGAATCAGAAAAGACTTTATCGCTGAGGCGTTGAATCTCTAAGTTGGGGATTTTTAAAGAAAGAGTTGAACCATCAAAATCGTCGTGGAAAATTTTGTCAACCGTCAGATAACCAGTCTGAAAAAGCGCTGGGACCGCCTCTAGTGTCCCTACCCCGGCCATAGTTAGGGAGCTTTGGGAGATTGTTTTATATTCGTCTCCGACTAGAATAAAAGGGTTATCGCCTACTATATTAGAAAGAAAGGAAGCCGAAGGATAGGAGTCGGCCCAATAATTAGAAAACCTTAAATTATAAAAAAAATTTAAAATGTCTATGGGGTTTATAACTCTAGTTTCGCCGTCCCAACTGTAGCCGTCGTACCAATAAAGGATTCGCTCCCG
>JAITQT010000375.1 GCA_031288745.1 Deltaproteobacteria bacterium | reverse complement strand
GGGCTCTAGTTTTAAAAACAAAGTTCAAGACAGCGAGCTTTGCAGAAGCCTCCAAAGAGTAAGGTTAAGTTCTTAAGGCGCACGAATTTTCTGTAACCATTCACTAGCCATTCTAGAAGGCCTAATGCGCTTTGAGATTTTAGCAGAGCATTCTATCCGCTATAAGGTTGGCTTTAATGGATATTTCAAATTGCCAGAAAAATGTCAACCATTACCCATTAAGCCTTAATCTTAAGTCGAGCGGGAAGTGGAAAACAAGGTCTTGACGAAGCCTTGTGAACGGTTACCAAATTTATATTATAGCTCTAAAGCTAACTTCTACCAAAAGGCAGTGATAAAAAAGGTCTAGCTAACTGATAGGCTAAAAAACTCAGTTTGGCTGGAGTTAAGAATAAGAAGTAGGCGTACTTTACTTTTTTTTACACATAATGTAGTATTGTGTCGCTTCTAGGAACGCTTTTTTTTAACGCCTGGCAAGGTTCCCCCTTCGAAATATTGGCCCTCTGGCCAACCTAGTAGCTCAAAGGAAGGGTTCGTTTCGACTACTCAATGGATATCAATCAGCCCATTATTCTAACTCCCAACTCGACTTTAATCTTTACCGACCGCGAGGGTGATTGGCGCGAGTTTCTCTTTGATTTAGCCGCCTTAAGACAGATGGCGGAGAGCCCCACAACGCGCTTTTGGCAGTCCTTGGGCGAACTCTTTTTAGTCTCCCTTTGCCGCTGGCCAGACGATCTTAACCCCGCCGAGCTTACCCTGCCTAACCAAGCCCAATTGAGCGATTTGGCCTTACAAGCTCCGCCCATGCCCGGGGCCGAGTATTTGAGCCCTGAAAGCCTTTCGGTTATTTTTAGCAGCCTAGCCCAATGGGTCTCGGGAGAGATTAAGGGATCGCTTGGAGATTTTCTTAGCCTTAGGGCTCCTAATTGGCGAAGAGTCGGCCGGGTGACCTTTCATTTGGCGGAAAATAAGAACGATTCTACCCGCCCTTTTGCCTTTATGGCTTCTTACGTAACTTCTCTAACCTCCGAAGGTCTCGATCGCCATCTGCCTTTGGGGATGGCTCTTAAACAATATTCCCAACAAAACGATAGGCCGGCTTTAATTAGCCTACTTACCCCCGTCAGGGCGGCGGCTGAAAAGCTTCCTTGGGTGGCTAAGCTTAGCCAGAGCGGGGCCCTGTTTAAGCCCATGTCCTTTACTATTTCTATGGCTTATAGGTTCTTCCAAGATATTGCAGTTTTGGAAGAAAGCGGACTTTTCGTTCGCATCCCTGATTGGTGGTCTAAGAGATATAAGGCCAACGTAGTGGTAACTGTCGGTGAGAATAAAAATCCTGTTTTGGGCATAGAAGGCTTACTTGATTGGAAAGTCAACTTGGCGGTTGGGGATGAACAATTAAGCCCCTCTGAAATTAAAGAGATCTTAGATGGTGGAAACGAGGGTCTACTTTTATTTAAAGGCCGCTGGTTGGAAGTAAATCCAGAACGCTTAAAGTCGGCCTTGGAGTATTGGCAAGCGGCTAAGGATAGAAGTGGTGACTCGGGGCTTAGTTTTCTCGAGTGTATGCGTATGTTGGCTGGCTATCCTAAAAAAAGCGGCTCGGATGATTTGGATTTATCCGAGGTCAACCCTTGGGTGAGCATCCAAGCTGGAACTTATCTTTCTAAGCTATTAAAAGAGCTAAGGGCTCCGGGGGTCTTTGAGCCTCCGAGCCAGTTTAAGGCCGACCTTAGGCCTTATCAAAAACAAGGGCTAAGTTGGCTCTCTTTTTTAAGCTCTTTGGGCTTGGGAGGCTGTTTAGCCGACGACATGGGCTTAGGGAAAACGGCCCAGGTCTTGGCCCTGCTTGTTTTAGACGGCCAAAGGAGACCCCATTTAGGCTGCTCAATTTTGGTGGTCCCCTCGTCGTTACTGGCTAACTGGAGAGCGGAAGCTAAAAAGTTCGCCCCCGAGCTTAGGTTAAATATTTGGCACCCCTCGGAGACTAATCGCGAAAACTTAAAGGCTTGGGAAAAAGATCCAGACTCGGTTTTTTCCAATTGTGATTTGATAGCTACCAGTTACTCTTATTTAATTCGCAACCAAGAATTCTTTAATAAGCATAAGTTTCGGCTAGCCATCTTAGACGAAGCTCAGGCCATTAAAAATCCGTTCACTCGCCAAACTCAAGCGGTTAAGGAGCTTAAGGCGTATTCAAAACTGGCCTTAACCGGAACGCCGGTGGAAAATAGGCTGACTGATCTTTGGTCTATCTTTGATTTTATTAATCCCGGGCTCTTAGGCTCTTTATACGATTTTAAAGAAGCCGTCTCAACGATGGAATTAAAAAAAACTAATCAATACGCTCCCTTAAAAAAGCTAGTTGCGCCATATTTGTTAAGAAGGCTAAAGAGCGATCGCAGCGTTATAAACGATCTGCCCGATAAGATTGAAACCATCCTCTATTGCCATTTAACCCAGGCCCAGGCTAAGCTTTACGCCAAGGTAGTCAATGAGTTAACCAAAGGGCTTGAAGAATTTGATCCCGATAGCCAAGGCGATATTAAGCGCCAGGGAATGGTTCTACAAGCCTTAACCCGGCTTAAGCAGACGGTTAATCACCCCAGCCAACTAACCGGGGATGGGGATTGGCGGGCCGATTTGAGTGGTAAATTTATCCGCTTGGCCGAACTTTGTTCGGAGATGGCTCAAAGGCAAGAAAAGGTCATAGTTTTCACTCAGTTTAAAGAGATAATCTCGCCTCTCTTCGATCATCTGGCCAAAATTTTCGGGGTTCCCGGGCTAGTTCTGCACGGTCAAACTAAAGTGAGTGAGCGTCAAAAGTTAGTTAACGCCTTTGAGGCCGATAACGGTCCTCCCTATTTTATCCTCTCTCTCAAAGCCGGGGGTGCTGGCCTAAACCTTACGGCCGCCGGTCAAGTGATCCATTTTGACCGTTGGTGGAACCCGGCGGTGGAGGATCAAGCCACCGACAGGGCCTACCGCATCGGTCAAAAGAAAAACGTTTTGGTGCATAAGTGCGTCGCCTTAGGCACTTTGGAAGAAAAGATTGATCTTCTAATTTCGGAAAAACGAGAACTGGCTGGAGAGATCTTAGGCAGCCAGAAAAATAAAGAGATAAATTTAGTTAATTTAAGCGATAAAGCTCTCTTAAGAATAGTTAGACTAGATCTTAATAGAGCGGTCGGCTAAAAACCGCCTTTAAAATAAGGAGTTTCTCATGTCTTGGCGCTCAAGCCGCAGTTATTTCGATTATTATCCTTCTAGGGCTAAGGTCGATAAAAGCCACTATTTAGCAAAACACCCCGAAGCCGACCCAGTGCTAGTTGAGGGTCGAAACATAGCCAAGACCTTTTGGGGGCAACGCTGGTGTTCACATTTTGAAAATATGGCCGATTTTGAAAACCGTTTGCCCCGCGGTCGCACTTACGCTCGTCAAGGCGCGGTCTGCGATCTTAAAATAGGCCCAGGTAAGATCGAGGCCGTGGTGGCGGGAAGCGATTTTTACCGAGTGTCGATGAACGTTAAGCCCTTAGATTTAGATCTGTGGTTCTCGCTTAAGCAGCGTTGTTTCGGCGGGATTGGGGCCATTGTCGATTTGTTAATGGGAAGGTTTTCTAACGAAGTGATGGAGATTTTTTGCCATAAAAGCCAAGGCCTCTTTCCCACTACCGCAGAGATAGACTTTAAATGTTCTTGCCCCGACTCCGCTCGTTTGTGTAAGCATATCGCGGCTATCTTTTATGGAATCGGAGCCCGTTTAGATACGGCACCTGAATTGTTGTTTCTTTTAAGGCGTGTTAACCCAAACGAATTATTAACCGGGGAAACCGATGGTTTAACTGACAAGATGGGCGTGGAGAGTTCTTTAGACGGTGACTTGGGCGCTATTTTCGGTATAGAGATTGCCAACGACAAGGGCGTTAAAGAGAGAGGGGTGAGAGAAAAATTGGGGACAAGTTCGGCCCCAATTAAAGCCTTGAGAGAGGAAAAGAGCCGTAGGCCTTCCGACGAAGAGCTTAGCTCTTTGATTAGAAGTATTTCGGAGAGTAAAAAGAGCGAGCCTCTTACCAATCAAGCTAAGGCTGACGTCTCGGGGCAAAGGAATGTTAAAGCTAAGATTAAAGCAAACGATAAAGTTAAAGGTCAAACCAAGGCTCAAACAAAAATTCAAGTTTTAGCCTCAGTCCAAGACCAAGGTCAAGTTAAAGCAAAAGATAAAATTAAAGGTCAAACCAAGGCTCAAACCAAAAATCAAGTCTTAGACCCAGTCCAAGACCAGGGCCAAGTTAAAGCAAAAGATAAAATTACAGGCCAAACCAAGGCACAGGCTAAAATACAAGCCGTGAAGAAAACACCCGTATACAAAGGGGCCAAGTTTAAACCCGAGCCTCTTGACTTTGATAACCTAACGAGTCGAGATATCAAAAATATTAGAGATTATAGCGGGCTTTCGGTGCAGGAAATGGCTTTAGTTTTAGTGGTTTCTCCGGCCACAATCAAGCGTTGGGAGACGTCTAACGTTCGTTTGGAACTTAGGAGTCGAACGGTCGAAAGTCTAAAAAAGTGGTACTCGAAGCTGACTCGGAGTTAAGGTTAAGTCAAATTTCCAAATTTTTTTTGGTACCGCAAGATTGGCCTAAGAGCCTATAATTGGCTCAGTTTGGAGGCGGCGATAATTTTTATTTAATAGTGTATGTTAAAATTTGTGGACCACAAAGGTGACCACTCCCCAGATTACGGTGTCTTCGTTATCGGTTATGTCTATTTGAGGATATTGCGGGTTTTCGGGGATTAAAAAAACCCGGCCGTCCTTAATTTTAAGCCTCTTAACCGTTAGCTCTCCTTGCAATGAAGCTATAACTACCTTACCGGAGGCGGTTTGTTTGGATCTGTCGACCACTAAAAGGTCGCCGTCGTTGATGCCGGCCCCGTTCATGGAATCTCCAGAGACTTTTAGAAAAAAAGTGGCCGCTGGATTTTTAACCACCAGCCGCTGGAGGTCTAAAAAGTCTTGAACGTAATCTTCAGCCGGCGAGGGAAACCCGGCCGAGACGGTTTCTAAATACAAAGGGGTACCTGCCTGTCTATCGACCGCGATAGGCTCGGGGAGCCAAATGGTTAGGGTAACGCGGGGTTCTTGTTTTAGATCCATAATTTTCACTCAAGGTTTGTTTAGTATTTAGGGCTGGCCGCTTAAAAAGTTAAGCTAGGCCAAAAGTGAAGGGCGAAAGAAAGGCCTTTAGAAACGAGCGAAAAAATCGTTTAGCTCTAAAATATAATAGCTGCGATCAAGGCTAAGGTCAATGGGCAAATACCTCTCCCTAAAGTAAAGGGGGTTGTAAGGGCCCTGGCTCATGGTAAGTGAAGTAAAGTCCGCTACTTGATTATTTAGGTTAAAGACCAAACTGGATGCCTCCTAAAGACCTACCCTCTTAAAGCTTAAGGTTACAGACAAGGGCAGGTGAGTAAGAAACTTATCTGTTTGTAACGCCGGATATCAACATCAACTAGATGAGCGCTCTTGAGTTCTGTAAAGCCGTCTTTTCAGATAATTTGTTCTCATGGCTAAAGTTTTTAGGATAGCTTGTTAAGGCAGTTCTTAGCCTTAACGTTCCCTAGGTCCTCCAATGTACCCACACGGACTTAGACCTGTTTTTAATTCTGAGATCTTCAACTTCAACGATGAGGTGGTTTTTGCTGCTCGTGGTCGGGGCCTTGTTCAATTAATTTTTACAGCGTCAGCGATTGTTTTATCTGTAACCGTTAACCAAGTCTTTTTTCCCCACGTTGCGGCTGGTAGCGACTTTAGAGTTGTAATTAAATTTTAGTATACGCCTTAAGATCTTAAACATGATCGAAGCGCAAAAACCTCTTAAAAGCACAATAGTCTAAAAAATTAACTAGTGATAAGACTATGTTACAAATTTAAAGACTGATAAAGGGGACTTTTTGCGCTTCGATCAAACATTAGTTCTTTTGAGGTTTCTACTAAGGTCGGTGCATCAACCATATATTTTAACTTGGTTAATGTTAAAATTATTAAGCTCCTATAGGGGGCTACATTGTTGCGGTACGTGTCTTCCATTTCAATAGGCTTGGTACCGCAACGTTCATTTTTGTGAACGGACACTCTAATTAGTTTTCGTTTTTAATTTAACTATAGTTAAATGGAAAATCTAAAAATTTTGGAATGAAAACAAGATATAAATAGGAATGCGCCTTATTTCTCCGCCCTGAAGGACGGAGTTTTATGGCGCATCCGATAAGAATGTACGCCTCCCCTAGCGCAGGGAGGCGATTAGATAAATAACTTTAGAAGTTATAGGTTAAAGTAATGATACCTCCGTAACCTTTTTGCCGGCCCTTAACGCCGAAGGCTTCGAAGTTTAGGATAATTTTCTTAAACTCGGTCGGGCGTATATTGAGTCCTAATTCGCCTATGTAGCTCGTCCCTTTAAACGAAGGGGGATTGGAGATAGGATCACCATTTAGCCAGCCGGAGACTTTGCCATCAAATTCCCTCTCTGCGGCTCCACCTAGATAGATAGAGACCCTTTCGCCTTTAAAGGTATGCTTAAGGCGTGCGCCTACGCGGGCCTTTGAGGAATTAATGGCCGCTATATTTACGTTATCGCCAAAGCGAGTGATGAATTTATCCTTATTGGTCCTAGTCCAAAGGTACTGGCCGTAAAGGTCAAGCTCGGTTCTCTCGGAGAGATTAAATTTGCGGCCTAGCCCAGCGCTGGCCCCGGCGTAGCCAGAGTCGCTTTCGTAAGAGTGGATCCCCGGCTGAGTCAGCCATGGATCTCTGGTCATGCGGAACTTATTTTTGATCATACCGCCTCGAACGGTGGCCTCGAAATAAAACTTATTCTTAAAGAAGGTTTTGGTGAAAAACCCTCCGCCATAGCTCAACGCGTTGCCTTTTCCAAAAATCTCACCGTAGTGCGGCACAGAGGCAAAGGAATCGTAGTTACCGCGGCCAAACTCCCCGAACATTCCAAAGACTGTATCCCCTAAAACGCTAGAGATTTTTTTAGATAAGATCATTGCCCCCGATAGATTTTCAAGATCAACGTAGCTACCAGTCTTAGTTCTAATGCGGCTAGCGCCCATGTATAACCCGAAGTCGGCTTGTCCAGCTGGGATAAAGGCGGCGATATCGTCTATGGCGTTTTTAACTACGCCCGCAGTCTGGTTTAAGGAAATTATACCCGCTAGGCCGCTTTGAGCGTAGATAAGAGAAGCGTCGGCCGTAAAGTAATTATTGGCAATTAACGGACGCTCGTCTTGAGAGCTGACGAAGACGTCCCAGTAATAGCGTCTTAATCCTGCGCTATAAGCGAAGTCGTTATAAAGAGCGCCTTGGGCGGAATCGTCGCTTATATAATGGCGATTACCGGCCGAATCCTCAGATGTTTTGGTTGGATCGGTTAAGCCATTAGTCCTACTAATCAAGGTGATTTGTCCTAGGCTCAAAGGTTTAGTTTGATATGAGGAGGTCAAAAAGGCCGGAGCGACGTAAGAGTTGGAATCAAAAATACCATCGTAACCTCTATGATAAGTTATCTCGTCCATAAATAGTGGCCGGTTGGGGTGAGCTAAGTATTTTTGATGCTGATTAACCGGATCAAAGTTTGATAGATCAACTGTCCCATTTTGATTGGGGCTAAAGGTGAGCATTGTTTGCCAAGGAGCGATATCGGTCATATCGAAACGCATATAGTCAAATTGAGCTGAATTTGGGGCGAAGAGGCCGTTGGTATCCCAAATGGCGTTATGAATGATATCTAAGTTTTGGGCGCGGTAATAACGACCAGAAGTAATCGAATTTAGAGCCCAATCAGGACTATAGACTTCTCCTTTGGTTGATAAAGATGACCCGCGGTTTAGAAAAATAGTCTTAAAGAGGACTTTATCCGTAGCTTTTTCCATGGTCCCGTTAAAATTTAACGTGACCGATTTTTCTGGGCCAATTTCAAAGATTTCTCCCACAGAGAAATTTAAGGCCCCAGCCTGGCCGTCGTTGTCGGCCCCTTTACTGAAATTTATGGTAGAGTCGTTAGTAACTAAAAGGTTTCTGTGAACCGTCATAGTCGCGGCCCCACCGTCTCCGCCGCGGCCGCCGCCTTGTTGCCGAGTTTGCCCGTGATGGCCCCCAGAGCCGGAACTAAGATAAATATCACCGCCGTTTAATGTTAGATCTCCGTCTAAGGAAAACTTAACCTCGCCACCACTTCCGGCCGCGCCGCCCTTTCCGCCGCCTCGGCCTCCGTCGGCCCCTCCGCTAGCGCCGTCGCCAGCCGATAGCCAAATCCCTCTATCTAAAAAGAGGTTATCGGAGGAAAAATTTAAATAGACAGAGCCACCATGCGCTCCTGCTCCGGCGTCGCCCCCGATTTTAAGGCTTTGAGCGTTAGCTAGGGTTTTAAGGCCGCCTTCACCGCCGAGCCCGCCGTTACCAGCTGAAACGGTTAAATAATCTTTAAAGCTTACGTTTTGAGATAAAAAATTAACCGTAATATCGCCCGCTTTCCCGGCCGCGCCGCCATGGCCGCCTACAGCCCCGAGGTTGGGGGAGGAAAAGTCGTTGGGCGAGCCCCCGCCGTCGCCGCCTTGTCCCCCAGCCCCAGCTGCTGCGGAGAACTTATCGTTAAAAATAACGTTTTTAGGTGTTATAGTTAAAATAAGGTTTCCAGCCTCGTTTCCAGCTCCGCCGTGGCCTCCGTCTCCGCCGGAGGTAAAATTAGAGCTGTCGGAGTAATCTCGACCAGCGAGGGCCCCGTGACCGCCATCGCCACCTTGGCCGGTTTTAAGGTTACTCGAACCATTAATCGCTAAGCTTTCCAGAGTGGAGTTGAGAGTAAAGTTTACCGAACGGCCCTTGGCCCCGTCGCCACCGTCTCCGCCGCGGCCGCCTTTTCCTCCTATGGCCCCGCTTTCTCCGGCGGCTCCGTAGCCGCCTTTATACTTACTGGCATATTTAGAACTCTCGCCCTGGTCGCCAGATTGTCCAGAGCCACCCGGGGCACCGGCCCCGCCACCGCCTCCTCCGTTTCCTCCGCTACCTCCTGCAGCTAAGGAAAAGTTAAGCTGGTCGATGGCCGATTCGGTGGCCTGGTAAGAATCGGTTATAGCCTCTCTTGATGTCGCTTGGCCGCCGCGGCCGCCTTCTTGACCATCGCCTCCTTTTTGGCCCGCTTTGGGTCCATTTGGATGGCTTGCGCTATAAGCGTCGTTACCATTAGTAGAAAAACTATTCTGCCTTTGGCCGCCTTGGCCTCCTTGCCCCCCGCTAGAGGTCGCAGTTGTTTGTCCGCCGCGACCACTTTCTCCGTCGATACCGGCCTGGGTATTGGAGCTGGAGCTATAACCTTGGCCTCCCTGACCTCCTTGGGCACCTGAACCTCCGTTAGCGCCGCGACCGCCGTAAGAGAGCGTTCCCCGTTCTTGGCCGTCGAGTTTATCATGATAAGAGGCGTTTTGGCCTTTGGTAGGCGCGGTTGTATCGGTCCCGTTTTGGCCGCCGGCTCCGCCCTTAAGATCTACCTGCCCCCCGTCGGTGCCGTCGGTAACAGTTGAGTGATTACCTTGGTAGTCCCCGCCGCCGGCCCCGCCGCCGCCTCCTCCTCCGCCGTAGCCTCCGCTCGCTCCGTCGCCACCTCCGCCTATGGGGCTAGTGATGCCGTCGTAATAATTTGTTTCCGTACCAGCGCCGCTGCCGCCGCCGCCTCCTCCTCCGCCGGAACCTCCTCCGCCCCCAGCGCCACCGCCGCCATCACCGCCTTTACCGGTGCGGTCATTATCGACGTATCCTACGTTAGAAGCCTCAATTAAGGAGGGATAAGTCATCATTAGGGTCGCCGTTAGGCCTACGAGTATAGGGATAGCGGCCAAATTGTTCAATAAGCCTTTAGCATAACCTTTAAGGGCTGACCTATTTGTAGTCATTTTGATTTCTCCAAACCAAAAATTATATAAACTAGTAAATTATCTATAAATAGAGATAATTTACTTAATCTAAAAGAATAACTTAAAAACCTAAGGCCTTTAAGTGGTCAGGCGGTTTTGGCACCCTAAAAACCGCACGAAGTTTAGCGTTGATATCGCTAAAAGTCCCGTCTACTTGGCTATTTTTCTAAAAGCCTAAAAGGTTGAAGGTGCTGGGAACTTTCTAAATGTATATTTACGGGCGTTATTTTTAGAATATTATTTATATTATAGATTTTTTAAAGTATAAAAGTCTAAAAAACTTTTATTTATAGCTATATTACTTTTAAATATTAATTAACTTTATTTTTAAACTGTTTAATATCACGCACTTTCTTAAATAAAATTTAATTATAAAATAAACGGCTGTCATCGTCTAAAAGACTGTTGACGGTGAGAATAGTATCTCATTTAATCCAAAAAAACAATAACAAGATGTTGTTTGGCGTCACATAGCGGTATCTAGATATAGAGAAAGTCCTAGGCCGCCCGGCTTTTTCGCTTACCTGCGCCGCCAAATTTTTAAGAAGAGTTGATACCTTTTTTGGCCAAGGAAAAGTAAATATAACTATAAATATCAAACTATTAGCTGATAAGGAGCCTTAAAAATTAGCCCCTTTTTCTATAGAGAGGCCGCTTGATTTAAGAAAGTAAAAAAATATAAAAAAAAAGAGCCTTGTCTTTTTTTGGCCTGGAGGCTAAAAGCGAACGGAGAAAAATAAGGAGAATGCGAGAGTGGTTAAAAAGGAAATAGGGAAGATGTGGAGTTTGATAGCCCTGTAGGCGAAATTAGGGGCCCCTGGGAGGTTAGAAGATTCACGGGCAAGGTAAAGGAGGGGTGGGGGAGGGGAGGTTAAGAGAAAAATTGAACAGGTAAAATTTAATTTTTTTTGGGCCAAGGCGCTAATATTGATCGAAGCGCAAAAAGTCCCCTTTATCAGTCTTTAAATTTGTAACATAGTCTTATCACTAGTTAATTTTTTAGACTATTGTGCTTTTAAGAGGTTTTTGC
>JAITQT010000343.1 GCA_031288745.1 Deltaproteobacteria bacterium | reverse complement strand
GTTTCTACTAAGGTCGGTGCACCAACCATATATTTTAACTTGGATTGATGTTAAAATTACTAAGCTCCTATAGGGGGCTACATTGTTTCGGTACGTGTCGTCCCTTTCAATAGGCTTGGCACCGCAGCGTTCTCTCTTGTGAACGGGCCCTTAAACGTTCACATTTGTGAACGGACACAAAACCAAGAACACTTTAAGATAAACTAACTTTAATGACGGCGTCTTTTTCTCTAGTCATAACTTGGCTCATTTAAAGACGCCCTGGCCCCCGGCCTAGCCGGTCCCTGTACGAGGAATTAAGATGAAAATAGCAGTCTCCGGCAAAGGAGGCGTGGGCAAAACCACCCTATCGGCCACTTTAGCCTATCTATTTAAAGAAAACGGGAACAAGGTCTTGGCCATCGACGCCGACCCAGACGCCAACCTAGCCGGTGCCTTAGGTTTTAAAGACCTTAAAGGTTTAACGCCCATTAGCGAAATGAAAGATTTAGTGGCCGAACGCACTGGAAGCGATCCGGGTACCTACGGCACCTTTTTTTCCATTAACCCAACAGTTGACGATCTGCCAGACACTATGGCCAAAGAAATTAATGGGCTCAAGTTTATGACCCTAGGCGGAGTAGCTAAAGGTGGGGGAGGCTGTATTTGCCCAGAAAGCGTCCTTTTAAAGAGCCTAGTGATGAACTTGGTTCTGACCCGCGATGAGGTGGTCATATTAGATATGGAGGCCGGCTTAGAGCACTTGGGTCGAGCTACCAGCGTCGGAGTCAACGCCCTGATAGTGGTAGTTGAACCGGGCAAAAGATCGCTAGAAACCGCCGGAGTAGTTAAAAAATTATGCGCTGATTTAGGCGTTAAAAGAGTGGCTGCGGTGGGTAACAAAGTTAGAAACCAAGCCGATAGAGATTTTATCTCCTCAAATCTTAACGGCCTTGAACTTTTGGGCTTTATCCCCTACGCCGACTCAATTATTGACGCTGACCGTAACGGGGAAGCGGTATTTGAGCGCTCACCCGAAGCTGTTGAAGCGGTTAAAGTCATTTACCAAAACCTTGTTAGTCGTTAGCGGCGACTATTTCTATTTCTTTCTCCCGCCCCTTCCCGGAGCCACCATTGATTTGTTTGGACTCTTCTAAACCAGCGGCCTCTTTTCAAATTCGTCGCCGCCCTTTTACCGAGAGGGAAATCACCGACCCACGCACGATGTTCGCCATTGATGTAGACCGCATCTTACACTCTAAGGCCTACGCTAGATACATTGATAAGACCCAAGTCTTTTACATGGTCAAAAATTCCCACATCACCCACCGGGTCCACCACGTCCAGATGGTCTCTCGCTTAGCTAGGACTATAGGGGCTAGGCTAAATCTCGATCTAGATCTATTAGAAGCAGCCGCCCTAGGCCACGACATCGGTCATCCCCCCTTTGGCCACGACGGAGAAGGCTTTCTCTCAGAACTGTGCCAACAAGCCGGCATAGACCCCTTTGTACACTCGGTGATGAGCGTTAGATTCTTAGAAAGACTGGAAAAAAAAGGAAAAGGGCTCTTTCTGACCTTAGCCGTCTTAGATGCGGTGCTTTGTCACGACGGAGAGACTAAGTACTCTGAGGTCGTCCCCGACCAAGGGGAGCCGACCTTTGAACATTTTGAGAGCCGCATAAAAAGAAGATTAGCTAACCCTAAAGCCCTAATAAGACCTTTAACTAGAGAGGGCTGCGTGGTTAGGCTGTGCGACTCCATAAGCTACGTGGGACGCGATCTCGAAGACGCCATGGAGCTGGGCCTGGCTTTACGCGAAAAGATCCCTACTGAGGTGACTGAAGTTTTAGGAAATACCAATGGAACTATTATTTTTAAGCTAGTGGAAGATTTAGTTTCTCGCAGCTGCAACGAAGATAAGTTAACGGCCTTATCACCAGCCGTGGCTGAGGCTTTAGCCAAGCTTAAAAAATTTAACTTCGAGCATATCTACTATAACCCCGCGGTCAAACGCGAGGCCCCTAAGATCCAAAAGCTCTACCGTATTCTTTTCGAGCGTCTATCCGACGATTTTAAAAAAGGGGGCCAGCTACCTCACTGCCAAAAGTTTCTAGCCGGCTTAGACCAGAACTACCCGCAGACTAACTCGCCCTATGAAATGGCCCGAGATTTTATAGCCGGAATGGCTGACGAATATTTTTTAGCCCTAGCCACGGAGCTACTATTACCTAAGTGGAACATCGAAAGCTTCATCTAAAATAAATAGGCCTATCCTTGGAAACCCTAAATCCCCCTAGGCGTAAGCCTAAAGTTCAAACGGTCAAGGTCGGCGCTGCTTTAGTGGGCCCTGACGAGCCGCTAACACTCATAGCCGGGCCCTGCGTCATAGAAAGCCTTGATCAGAGCTTACTGACCGCCGAGCGCCTTTGTCAAATCGCTCAAAAACTAAAGATAAACCTCATCTTTAAATCGAGCTTTGATAAAGCCAACCGCACCAGCCTAGATTCCTTTAGGGGAGTCGGCTTCCATCAAGGCTTAGAAATATTAGCCAAGGTCAAAAAAAACTTGGGAGTCTCCTTAATTAGCGACGTCCACGAGACGTGGCAAATCCGCGAGGCGGCCGAGGTCTTAGATTGCTTACAAATACCGGCCTTTTTAGCGAGGCAAACCGATCTCTTACTAGCTGCTGCCGATAGCTCTAGGCCAGTTAACGTCAAAAAAGGGCAATTTATGGCCCCACAAGACATGGGTTTAGCGGCCCAAAAGATGTCTTCTAGATTAAACTTTAAAGGACTCTTGATGTGCGAGCGCGGGGCTAGTTTTGGTTACCATAATTTAGTAGTGGATATGCGCTCTTTAGTTATTATGAGAGAGCACGGCTGGCCCATAGTCTTTGACGCCACCCATTCGGTTCAACTCCCCTCAGCTGGGTTAAATTGCTCTAGCGGCGAAAGGCGCTTTGTCCCCGCCCTTTGTCGGGCAGCTTTAGCCATTGGGGTCGAGGCCCTTTTTTTAGAAACCCACCCCGAGCCCGAGCGAGCGCTATGTGACGGACCCAACCAATGGCCGCTTGATAGGCTTGAAGCCCTTTTAGAGAGCTTATTACCCTTTCATAGCCTGAGCCGAATAGAAGACGAATTGGGCTTTTTTTAGATTATATTTGCTATATTTTTTAAGCTTTA
The DNA here is from genome assembly GCA_031288745.1 of Deltaproteobacteria bacterium. Taxonomy (GTDB): domain Bacteria; phylum Desulfobacterota; class Desulfarculia; order Adiutricales; family Adiutricaceae; genus JAITQT01. Next base: position 1,222 of record JAITQT010000343.1, on the reverse strand, counting down.
AAGGCAAAAGAGAATGTTAGAAAAAAATCAAAGGCATTTTCCGCCCATTAAGTGGGTCGGCTTCGACGTTGACGGAGTGATGACCGACGGGGGCCTTTATATAGACGATAACGCCATAGAAACTAAGCGCTTCCATAGCCGCGACGGACACGGCCTAAAGATGCTTTTGCGCTCTGGGATTAATTGCGCCGTCATCACTGGCCGAAAAAGTAAGGTAGTAGAAAATAGATTTAGAGAGCTTGGTTTTAAACCTGACAATATCTATCAAGGAGTCTTTGATAAAGGTCAACTGTTTAAGCTCCTCTTAGAGCAACAAGGCTTGAGCCCGGAAAACGCAGCCTTTGCCGGAGACGACGTAGTCGATCTACCTATTTTGCTTAACTGCGCTCTCCCCATGGCACCCAGCGACGCTTGCCCTGAAGCTTTAAAAGCGGCCTATTTTATTAGCCGCTCCGGCGGTGGACGAGGGGCGGTTAGGGAAATGGTTGAGTTTATCTTAAAGGGTCTAGGGCTGTGGCATGAGCTTATTGAGCGCTATAAACCCTGATAGAGGCCAAGAGAAACCTTAGGTGAAGCCTTTAGACGATACAACTGGCCTTATTGGCCCTGTTGACGACCAGCTAGCCCACCAAGCTGTGCCCTCGCCTACGGCTTTAGATGTTCAAAACCATAGCCAAAACCATAGCTATGATGAGGCCGATAACTCGATAGATAGTCAAAACGCCGAGCCTCAAAAGGAGGCGGCCCGCCTGGAAGCTATTAAAAGCCTAAGGGCCCAAGCCTTAGATCTCCCCCCCTCCCCCGGGGTCTATCTTATGAAAGACTCCCGTGACCGCGTCCTTTACGTGGGGAAAGCTAAAGTCCTCCCCCGTAGGGTCTCTAGCTACTTTAGAGCTCAAGGCTTAAGCCCTAGGATAACTTTACTAGTCGAGCGGGTGACTAGCTTTGACTTTATCGTCACGGCCACGGAAAAAGAAGCCTTGATCTTAGAAAACAATCTAATCAAACAATATAGACCAAAATTTAACGTTGTCTTAAGAGACGACAAAACCTACCCTTCGCTTCGCCTAGCTATTAACGAACCCTTTCCCCGACTTGAAATCGTTAGAAGACCGATAAAAGACGGTAGCGTTATTTTCGGTCCTTTCCCCTCGGCCGGCTCGCTTCGAGAAACCCTCAAACAAATTAACCGCATCTTTCCCCTTAGAAAGTGCGCTAGGCC
>JAITQT010000296.1 GCA_031288745.1 Deltaproteobacteria bacterium | reverse complement strand
TGTCAAGAAAGCCTCTAACTATTTTTATAATTTTTTTGCGACGAGGATCTTTTTCTGGTTAAAATGTGCTATAATTTGTAAAAAAAAAGCCCTCCTGCTTGGTCTTTATGGCAGCGCCTCTTACGATAATTTTAGTCGAGGATTCGAGGTTTTTTTAGATAAAGTTAAAGTTATTTTTTTTATTAATAATTATATTAAACAGAGTATTTTTTTATTTGTCTTTATATTTTACGTGTTGAAAAATCGGTGGTTCTTTCTTTATGCCTTCATACCCTGAAATTTTAACGAAAATTTTTGATTTACAAAAATTTGGTATGAAATTTGGCCTAGACTCCATGGTCCAACTCTTGACCAATTTAGGTCAGCCGAACCTTGGCGGCATTTACGTTCACTTAGCCGGGACCAACGGCAAGGGTTCTACCGCTGTTACCTTAGCCTCTATTCTTACTAAGGCCGGCTATAAAACCGGTTTATATACCTCACCCCACCTAGTAACTTTCCGCGAGCGTATCCAGATAGATTCTATGGCCATCACCGAGAGTGAGGTGGCTGACCTAGCCCAAGAAGTCTGGAAGGCAGTTGATGTCGAGCGCTTACCAACCTTTTTTGAATTTGTCACCGCCATGGCCTTAATCTATTTCCGCCGTTGTCAAGTAGACATCGCGGTTATAGAGTGCGGCTTGGGCGGAAGGCTTGATTCAACTAACGTTTTAACCCCGCTTCTGACCGCCATAACCAACGTCAGCTTAGAGCATACTGAGTATTTGGGAAACACCATAGCCCAAATCGCTTGGGAAAAGTCAGGCATTATCAAAGAGGGCGTCCCCTTTGTCGGCGGTAGGTTAAACCCAGAGGCCTTAAAGGTAGTTGAAAATACTCTAGCTGAGAAAAAAGTTAGTCAATGTTTCTTTCTAGGGCGTGACTTTGTCTCTATTAGCGTAGATACTGATAAGAACGCTCGTCAAACCATAGACTACCGGGGGCCTAAGTGGCGGCTAAATAATCTGCGGCTGGCGCTCTCCGGGCCTCATCAGGCTGATAATGCGGCCATCGCCTTGTGTTTAGCCGAGCTTTTAACCGATAAAGGCTTTGATGTCCCTCTATCGGCCGTAGAGGCCGGTTTAGCGGCTGTGGTCTGGCCGGGCCGGGCCGAGAGTTTTAAGCCTGGAGAATGGCCGATTTCTCGTACGGCTAAGGCCCCTCTTTTATTAGATGGTGCCCATAACCCCGACGGAGCGATCGCTTTATCCCAACTATTATCTAAGGCCAGCCGTAAGCGATTGCACCTGATTTTGGGGGTTATGGCTGACAAAGATATTACTGGGGTCTTAGGGCCCATCATCGCCCACGCCGATAGGTTGTATTTAACCAGACCTGTTTACGCACGGGCGGCCAGCCCTGAACTATTATTAGAACGCTTAACTGCAGTCTTTGGTCCGCCTCTAGTTGAGACTACTCTTTATCAAAGCTTACCCGATGCGCTGGGTGCCGCCGCTGAGGCGGCTGAGGCTGACGATCTGGTGGTCGTTAGCGGCTCGCTTTTTACTGTGGGCGAGGCTAGAGCTTACTTAACCGGGGCACCGGTGGTGGAGTCTAATTAGTCAATTACCCTTCCCTAAAGCCGCTGGCCTGTAAAAGCCCTCGGTTGGCCGGGGTAAGCGGTGTTAAGTCCTCTAAGTTGTTATCAGGTTAAAGTTTAACGGTGGGAAGCCTATTTACTCCCGCCCTTTTAAAGCTCTGGTTTTAGACAAGCGATAGGGTATAACTAGACGGAGCGGTGCTTAAAGCCGCGGATATCAACATTTTGGAGGTTAGAGTCTCTCCCTGACGCTAGTAGGGCCCTGGGATTTATAGCGGGCTAGACTTAATAAGTTTGTAACCCTTAGGACTCCTTAAGGCCCTTTAAGAGCACTTTTGGCTATTTAGATAGGCTCTTCTAGAGCAGGTGAAGGTTAATAAAGGGATTTTCATGGTGTTTATGTCGGCAAAGTGTTCATCAATGGCCTTCGGTAGTTTTAACATTAAAACACTTAAAAAGGCTTGTTTTCCTCTTACCACAAAAATTTTAGTCGTCTCTAGGGTCGACGGCTCCGGGTGGTCTTTTCGCAACTTTTAAGACTTAAAGAGAAGGATTCCATTGTTGCTGTGGCTAAACCCAGGTTTCTAATGGCGAGAATAATTATGATTTTAAAGTCCGGCCATAATATTAATCGCCCCTTGAGAGTTAAGCTAAGGGCCGGGGCCGGATTTTGCCTAATTGCCGTTTTGATTTGGCATTTGTCTTATATGTTCTCTTTTAGCTCTATTTGGGCCTTTACAGAGAGTAATATTTTGCCTGAAAATAGCGTAAAGAGCCAAGAGAGCCAAAAAATTAGCCAGGACTCTAAAATTGAAGTTGGTTCTGAACCACCGATGGACTTTTCTAGGCGCGAGTGGGCCGAAAGCTCGGGCGATGAAGGGGATTCTTCCTTAACTGAATCTAGAGATCAAGATAATGACTTTCGCGGGAGGGAGTCCAATTTAGCTAGAAGCCTAGCCGAAGATAGAGCGGAGGACGAAGCCTTTGAGCGTGCCTTTGCCCAGCCTTGGCCCGAGCCGACCGAAAGAGTGCGCATGATCCTTTCCGATAGCGAGCCGCCTATTATTATTGAAAGCGACGAGATGCGCGAGGATCAAGGCTCTAAGCGTCTCTTTTTTTTGGGCAGCGTGGTTCTAATCAAGGGCGAAGAGCAAGTTACCGGTGATAGAGCTTTGTGGGATGACGCCACCGGGTCTGCGGAAGTCTCCGGTCACGTAACTATTAAAACCCCTGACTTTTCAGCTACCGCAGCCAGGGCAGCAGTAAATTTAGATCTAAAACTAGCCAAAATTTACGATGGCAAGGCCTTTTTCCCTGAAAATCATTTTTACGTCGACGGCCAAGTCATAGAAAGGCAAGGACCCGAGACGGTCTACGTCAGCCAGGCCGCTTTTACTAGCTGCGACGGACCTGATCCCTCCTGGTCGATAAAGGCCACTAACCTTATGATTAATAGGGGCGGCGTGGCCACAGCCACCAACACTCGTTTTTATAATAAATATTTTCCCATGATTTATTTCCCTTGGTTTGCCGCCCCCATCAACCGCGACCGCCAGACCGGTTTTCTTGTACCCACCGTAGGGAACTCCACCCGAGACGGATTCTACGCTTCGCTCCCGTTTTTCTTGGAATTGGCCGAGGACTACGATCTGACCGTTTTGCCTGTTTACCGCGCTGATCGTGGTTTGTCGATGACTTTGGAAGCTCGTTATAACTTTAGCCAAGGCCAAGGTATCTGGTTAGTTACTTATCTTAGCGATAAACATGACAATTGGTATAATTTTCTCTCTCCTGGCAATACCAGGCGCAACTCTAAGGATTTGTACTGGGTCAGGGCGCTTAATACCTGGCGTTATCATGATTGGGATATGAGCTTAGATATAGATTATGTCTCCGATCCTTTCTATCTATGGGCCTTTAGAAACGATCCAGACGGCTTTTATTATTCTCAGCGAGCCTTTTCCAACTTTTTTGGTCGAGGAGTTAACGAGGAGCTGGACCCTACGAGGCTTTCAATTTTTTCCGCCCAAAAGCAGACCGTAGACACTTTTTTTAGAGGCTCTCTCTCCTATACCCAAAATCTATGGCGCGAGCACAATATAGATACGCTTCAAAATTTGCCTAAGCTTCAATATAACTTGGTTAGCCGGCCGCTAGGCCTTAATTTTCTCTCTCTGCCCAACGATTTGGTCGGCCCGCGTTTAAGTGTGGATCTTCAATACGATTTTTTTACTAGAGAAAGCAACGCCTATAGTTACATAACTGAGACAGGCCATAGATTTCGGGCGGTCCCTTCTCTTTTCTGGAACCATAATTTTGGCGACATTTTCACCCTTAAAACCGACCTCGGGCTAAACTACTCCGCTTACGCACCCTCGGGTTTGAGACCATCTCAGTTTGGGCAAGAGGCGCATCCGGGTTTTAAAAGTAACCTTTCCGGCAGCTTTGAAATCGAACTCTCTACCGCCTTAAGTCGAGTTTATAACGCTGGTTTGGGCCAGGCCACCGCGACTTTGCACAAAATCGAGCCAGTCGTCGCCTTTGAGTTCGTTCAAGCCCCAGACCAAGATACGCTTCCTTATTTCGATATGTACGATCGCCGCCTCAATCGTCGGACCTTTCGCTATGGGCTTCGCAATTCTCTCGTCTCTAAAACTCCGGTTAAAGACGCTAATGGGCAAGTGATTAGAAATGACTATCGGCAGCTTCTTCGTTTCGGTATTTTTTCCTCTTACGAGTTCGCTTCAAATATTGAAAAAGCTACTAAAGATTGGGCCCGCTATTACACCACTGGCTACTTTGACCGTGGAGTCGGCCCGGTGGAGTTTGAGGTTGAGACTAGTTTTACTCCCGGTATGTCGGCTAGGCTCATCTCCAGTTTAGACGGCCGCACGGGTGAGTTTACCCGCCACGAGATTTCTATGAACCTAAGGGATCAAAGGGGCGACTCTCTTAACGTTCTTTATGATTACGATAGTCCTAACATCAGACAGGGCCCTGGCCAGCCCAATACCATCAGTCAAATACGCGGAGACGCCAACTTAAATCTAGGGGGTGGCTGGTCAGCGCATTTCTCCCAGCGTTTTGATTTTATACGAGACGAGCCTTTGGAGACCTTTATGACCTTGCGCTACAATTCTCAGTGTTACGCTGTGTCTGTGCTTTACTCCGATAGCGAAGATGATCGCCGGATAGGTATAGTCTTTGATTTTCTTGGTTTGGGCTCTTTCGGCACCCCCACTACCAGTTTAACCTCTGGCGGAAGATGATATTGCCTATAAAAAATAGTTGTTTTTTAACAAATTGAAAATTTACAACATAGCAGTATGACTTATTTTAGGTGATTTTTTACACTTCAATCAAAGTTATTATCGGCCCAAAGTAACCAAATTTGATCGAAGCGCAAAAACCTCTTAAAAGCAAAATAGTCTAACAAATTGACTAGTAATAAGGACATATTACAAATTTAA
>JAITQT010000174.1 GCA_031288745.1 Deltaproteobacteria bacterium | reverse complement strand
AGTCAAGAGCAAAATATAAGCTATAAGAAAATAATTATGGGATATAGCATACCTAAAGGATTAAAAAATAAATTCTGCCGTCTTAGAGGCTGAGGGGTTTTTGCGCTACGATCAACTTTTCGCCCCTCATTTTTTAGGTTTAACTCTCTTACCAGCTTAAGCCCACGGCTAGGGGAGCGGGACCTTAAAAATAGCCGAGCCAGGGCTCTCTTCGATTAATCTCTCCCGGGCCTCTTCTAAGAAGTCCTCTCTTCTAATCCAGAGCCGATCTCCTTGATTTAAAATCGGCTTGGCTAGACTAAACCAGGCTCGCCAGACTCCATTAAGGGTTTGTTGGTCAAGAGTTTGCTTAATTTCTATTGGAGCCGTGGTTTTAGGTTCTCCTTTTAACTTAGACCATAAGAGATCGTTGGCAGCCAAGGCCTCTTGTAGTAGTTTTTCAGATTTTATTTTTTCCCATTGCCCCGCTTCCCATAGGCCTAAGATCAGGGCTTGGCGACAGAGGTTCTTTTCTTTATTTTCTTTTTGTTCGCTCTTAACCTCTGGGCTGTTAATCGCCTTTTTTAGGCTCTCTAGGTTATCCTCGGTCCACAGGGGAAGGCTCTTAAGGTTTAAGCCATAGCTGGGAGAGCCCTCTCGGGCTAGGTTTAAAAGAGAGGTTAAAGAGAGCTGGAAAAAAGGAAGATCCTCTAGACAATAAGCTTTTAAAAGAGGAGGGGGCGTAGCTTGCCCTAAAACTTTTAGTCGAAATCTCTCCCACGAAGGCCAGCAAAGATAAAAGGCAGGCTCATTAGGCTCCAGGCCGTCGGGGGTTATCTCGGGAAAGAGGAACAATCTAGTTCTATTTTTTTCGCGGCTTGGGTTCATAATATAATTTATCCATATTTATGGCTAATAGCTCAATATTGATTTAATCTAATAAATTAGGGGAGGAGAGTATGTTTTCTTGGACCAAGGGTTATTATTTTGGCCGCCGGGGCCTGGAAACAAAAAAGCTCAGTTTGGGAAAGATTATTACTAGGATTATCCTCTCTCTAATGGGGAGCGTGGCCGGGTTAATAATCTTATTAATGATTTTTAAAAGTCATTTGATTTATTTTCCCGACAAGGAGATTAAATTGAGCCCGGCCAGCATTGGTTGGCCTTTTGAAAACCTTTGGCTAACCACCTCGTTGGGAGTTAAAATTAACGCTTGGTATCTCCCGGGCCCACCAGAGGCGGCAGTGGCCTTGCTCTTTCACGGTAACGCCCAAAACCTCCAGATATTGATGGGTAGGATCATAATGTACCATAAGCTTGGCTACGGCGTTATGGCGATCGATTACGACGGCTTTGGCCTGTCCCAAGGCAGCCCTAGCGAACAGGCCCTTTACGCCGATGCCGAGGCGGCTTGGCAATTTTTAATCTCTAGGGGCATAAAACCAGAGTCTATCCTAATTCACGGCTTTTCCTTAGGCGGTGGGGTGGCCTCTTGGCTGGCCTTGGAGCATAAAAATTTGGCTAATCCCCTTATTTTAGATTCGAGCTTTACTAATCTTAAGGATGCCGCTAAATATAATTATCCTTTGATTAAGATTGTTTTACCTTTGGTTTTGGGTAATAGTTACGATACCAAAAAGCGTTTAAGTCAACTAAATAGTTCTTTTTTAATGATTTTTCACAGCCCCGAAGATAAAACAGTACCCTTCGATTTGGCCCTTGAAAATTTTGAAAGTTATAAGGGAGGCCCCAAGGACTTAATCAAATTGAGGGGAGGGCATACAGATTTTCCCTTGAACCAAGACCTCTATTATCAAGCTATTGAGCAGCGTTTTGGGATGGGCGGTTTAGGCCCTGATTGGCTAGGGAAGGGAAAAATAGAAGAGATTAAGAGCCCTATAACACCCTAAATACCGCCTAAATTAAGTTAAGCCAATTAGCTTATGATTAGTAACTATTCAGACGTATCTAGTGGCGTTCATATAGGTCGCCTCTTTTAACGGCTTTTGGGCTCGGCTAAGAATCTTATTTTCTAGTTCTGGTTTTATAGACAGAAATTCTTTTATATCCCTAGCCCATTGAAGCAGCTTCTTCATCGGAAGCGTCGAAACAGTAAGAATTGTTAGAACTGTCAGATGCGTTGGAATCTTTTTCGAGGCAAATAATAGAGAGACCAGTGGTTTTGCTGCTGGAATCGATTTTTAGTATCAAAGACTCAAACTTGCGCTCTTGCTTATATCAAACGAGAAGCTTAATGGTGAATAAATCCTGTCGCACGACTATGGTATTGCCCCTTAAGATTAAGAAGATTGGTCCTTTTTTCCGTACAAGGCCTAAGAGGTTATCCGGTAATCATAACAAAAATCATAGAGATTAGCTTTTAAAGAAAATTATTTTTGGCCTTTATCGATCCAATAAAAACCTAAATAGGAATTATAAAACAATAAAGTCCTTACGGCTAGTTTATTGCTAAATACAAATCCTAGCGGATCATTTTAAGCTTCACTTCAGGAAATATTATGGCCAGCGTTTAGATAGCCCCGTTTCGAGCTAACTCCTTACTCGTTTAACGGTTGGATCTTCGAGGCCTCGAAACTGGTTAAGTTTCCGAGGTCTTATGGTAAATGGCGCTATTAAAGATTAGTCGTGGGCCAGCAATTTTTTTTGAGAGCAACCCTCACCTTTATATTTAGCATAATTAATTAGCATTTATATAGATTCTACAAGATAGATTAATTTTTTTTAAGCTAATAATCTTAAAGAGGATAATAGTTGCTATGATAATGCCTTTGTGCGCAAGGCTATGTTATTATAGCCTATAAATAGAGCCCAAAGTCTTTAGACAATTAGGCCATCTTTGGCACATAAAGATATCGACGACTTGAATCTTATTTGCTAAAATTAAAAATAATGATGTTTCTCTTTGGCTTATAAATTGCAGATAACGGCTTAGGTTCCAAAAAAGTAGAAATATCTTTAGTTTTAGCCAATAGAAATTGGCGCCAACCTAAAAAAGCTGGGAAAAAAACCTACTTTTTTCAAATTGGAAAATCGAGCCGCCCTCTATCAGGCAAGCCTTAAGCCATGGTTTCTTTAGATTTATTTAAAGAAAATATCTATATTAAGGGGTTTTTTGATGATATCAACTTTTTTTAGCTCCAAGGCCTTCGCCTCTCTTTTAGTTCTAGCGACTTTAACCTTAGCCTTAGTTTTTCCAGTTCAGGCTCAAGAAGATTTTGGCCCCGATAGGACAGATGATAATGGCAATACCTTTGAGCAAACCATGGCTGGGTATAAGGCTAAAACGCTCAAAACCACCGTTCCTTACTCTACCTGTAAGGGGTCTGAGATAAAGTTGAGTTTAAATTACCCAGAGAGCGGAAATAAAATGGTCGATCAAGCTCTTCGACGACTTCTGGAACAAAAAGCGCGCTCAGAGGTTCAAGCTCCGAGTTCCCCAAACGATTGCACTTCTATTTCCGGCGGGCCCATTAGAGGCGAGTACAGTGTGACCTTTCAAGCGGCTTTACTTTTAAATCATTACCTCTCAATAAGATTTACCGAGTTTTCTATGTCTAGTAGAATGGCGCATCCCAACACGGATTATTTTAGCCTGACCTTCGATCTTGATAGCGGTCACCAGATTAATCTAAGCGACATCTTTCCCAATCGCTCTGAGGCTCTACCTCAGTTTTGGAAGCTTGCTTCTAAAATTTGGTGCCAAGAGAAAGGGATGGAGAAAGTTCCCTCTTTTTACGGCGTAAATACTCCTTGCTCTAGTCCTCGTCGCGGCCTCCCGCCTAAACTTTCTTCCGCTGGGGAGGATATCAACGCCTTGGGGCATCCTTTGTTAAAATCAGATTCCATAACTTTAATGCTCAACGGCTATGATATTTTATATTACGCCTTCGGTCCTAGGGAAGTGAAGCTACCCTTAGAAAATTTAATGGATATAGGCTACAACCCTAACTTCTGGATGGTCCCCCAGTGAGTCTAAAACTGTTTATTTAAAGATGCGGATCATTTTGAGCTTAACTTCGGGAAATATTATGGCCAGCGTTTAGATAGCCCCGTTTTGAGCTAACTCCTTACTCGTCTAACTGTTGGATCTTCGAGGCCTCGAAACTGGTTAAGCTTCCGAGGTCTTATGGTAAATTGCGCGATTAAAGATTAGTCGTGGGCCAGCAATTTTTTTGAGCCAAACCCTCATCTTTATACGTAGCATATTGAGTCTTATTTGCTAAAATTAAAAATAATGATGTTTCTTTTTGGCTTATAAATTGTATATAACGGCTTAGGTTTCAAAAAAGTCGAAATATCTTTAGTTTTGGCCAATAGAAATTGGCACCAACCTAAAAAAGCTGGGAAAAAGTCCTGCTTTTTTCAAATTGGAGAATCGAGCCGCCCTCTATGAGGCAAGCCTTAAGCCATGGTTTCTTTAGATTTATTTATAGAAAATATCTATATTAAGGTTTTTTTTGATGATATCAATTTTTTTTAGCTCCAAGGCCTTCACCTCTGTTTTAGTTCTAGCGACTTTAACCTTAGCCTTAGTTTTTCCAGTTCAGGCTAAAGTAGATTTTGGCCCCGATAGGGCAGATGATAATGGTAATACCTTTGAGCAAACCATGGCTGGGTATAAGGCTAACACGGTCAAAACCACCATTTCTAACTCTATCTGTATGGGGTCTGAGCAAAAGTTTATTTTAAATTACCCAGAGAGCGGAAATAATAAGGTTGATCAAGTTCTTCGACGACTTCTGGAACAAAAAGCGCGCTCTAATGTTGTAGAGGACTCCTCCCAAGACCTTTGCACTATGTTGTCCAAAGAGCCCTATAGAGAGGAGTTCAGTGTGACCTTTCAAGCGGCTTTACTTTTAAAGCGTTACCTTTCAATAAGATTTACCGAGTTTAATATGTCTAAAGGCATGGCTCATCCTCTCACGGATTATTTTAGCCTGACCTTCGATCTTCATAGCGGTCAACAGATTACTCTAAGCGATATCTTTCCCAATCGCTCCAAGTCTCTACCTAAGTTTTGGAAGCTTGCTTCTAAAATTTGGTGTCAAGAGGAAGGGATGGAGCAAGTTCCCACTTTATTACGGCGTAAATACTCCTTGCTCTAGTCCTCGTCGCGGCCTCCCGCCTAAACTTTCTTCCGCTGGGGAGGATATCGACGACTTGGGGCATCCTTTACTAAAATCAGATTCCATAACTTTAATGCTCAATGGCTTAGATCTTTTATATTACGCCTTAGGTCCTAAGGAAGTGTAGTTACCCTTTGAAGATTTAATAGATATAGGCTACAACCCCAAGTTTATGATAAAGCCCAGGTTATGGATGAACCCCAAGTGAGTCTAAAACTATTTATTTAAAGATGGGGGAAAAAAAATAGGCCTTAGGTTAAACTGATTGCCCCTTAAGCTTTACACGCCGTGGCTTTTATAGTTTTACCTTCTCCAAAAATCTTGGCATCAGGTTTTTGGACTCAGATAGATTTTGAGTCCGGTTGATAATTGTTGCTATTTGGTCGAAAACCTTCTAAAATTGTTAATGTATTGAGTTTAGTTTAATTTTTGGGATGGCCCGCTGCCTTTCTTAAACTTAAACTTCCTCGATCGCCTTCCTCCGGATATTCCGTTAAATAAATAAATTATACTCGCACTCCGCATTATGGCGGTCTTCCAGGTTTTTTTTATGGAGCCCAAGCCTCGCCTATTTAAGCTTTTTATCTTGCTGCTCTCTGCGGTGTCTTTGACCTCCATTGCTATGATGGCTATTTTGTGGATTAATTTTGAACTAACCCGTTTTAGTATAGATAGTAAGCAAATAAGTTCTGAGTATTATAATTCAATTGAGAATTCTATTTCTTTAGAGACCAACCGAATTTGCGAGTACCTCGACTCTCACACCTCAACTAATCAAGTTAAATTTTATTTAAATATTAAAAATAGAGTTTTAGAAATCTTTAATATGCTTAAGAGTTTAGAAAGCGACGACTCCGAGCATTTTAAAACCCCAGCCGGCCGCAGGGCCGTTTTAGCTATCCTCTCCCATCTCTCCTACAACGGCGGTCGAGGCGACTACATTTGCCTCTACCTAGACGACTTTGACCTTTCCAAAGCCATAGAGGAGGGCCGACCGGCCCCGGGGGTTATTAAGGAGGCTTTTGGGGAAGAGTCGATGGGGCTAAATTTTGAACCTGAGAGCCTAACTAAGGCCTTGGAGTCGGTCAAAAACATTAGCGAGGGCTTTTATAATATCCAAACGGTCGGCAAAGACGATAACGGCACTTTGGAGACTCCTATCACCTATCTAAAATACTTCGAGCCTTGGAATTTGGTGGTCGGGGCTAGCGAGTTCTACGCTAATTTCGAGAGTGAGCTTAGTCGCGAGCTCTTAGGCTGGGCTGATAATGTACCTTTACCTAGGGAAGATAACTTACTAATCTTAGATTACGATGGGAAAGTCCTCTCCTTTTCAGACCCCTCTTTAGTTGGGCAAAACGTCTTTGAAGACGATAATGGCACTCTTCTAATGGAAGCCGCAGCCAAGGCCATTCGTGGGGCCAAGAGCCAGGGTAAGGGCCTAATCCGCTTTGAGGTGCGCAACCCCATGGAAGATATGACCATGGACTGTGTGGCCTATTTTCGGGCAGTGCCCAGTTGGCGCTGGGTGGTGGTCAACTGGGTCGATAGTGGCGAGCTGGGTCAGGCCTTAAATCAGCGCCAAGAGCTTCATAGAGAGCAATTGCGGAAGCAAATCTATAGGGTGCTGGCCATCACCGTGGTTATGCTAGCCTTAACCGTTGGCGTTTCAGCCTATATTTCTAAAAAAGCCGGGAGAAGTTTATCAGCCTTCTTTAATTTTTTTGAGCATGCCTCCTCCGGCTCCATTGAAATGGACCCCAAGGCCCAGTCTTTCGCCGAGTTCTCTAGGCTGGCCGAGGCGGCCAACTCTATGATCCGAGAGCGTCACCGAGCCGAGCGGCAGCTAACAGAAAGCGAACTTAAATTTAGAACTATTTTCGAGGTCTCCCCTCAGCTTATTTTAGTAATGGACGCAGCTGGCAATTTACTAGAAACCAACGATCAGTTCGAGTATTACTCTAACCAGCCTAAATCCCAGGCCTTGGGGCGGCCTCTTAAAGAGGTTTTAACCATGGGCTCTAGCGCTTGGAAGACCCTCTTAACCAATCTTTCCTCCGATAACCTAGTTAAGGGGCAAGAGATAGTTGTTAGTGGCCCGGACGGCCGAAACGTTTATTTTCTGTTTTTCGCCAAACTCATTCGCCTCATGGATCAGACTCTAGTCTTAGCCGTGGGAGTTAATATCACCTCTCTTAGGTTAGCTGAAATAGAAAAGGCCGAACTTCGGGAAAAATTGGCTCGCTCCCAAAAAATGGAGGCTATGGGCCTTATGGCCGCATCTGTAGCCCACGAACTAAATAATATCCTATCGGGCTTAACCGGCTACCCGGAATTATTGCTTAAAGACGATAATCTGACCTTTTCTCAAAAATCGCAGATTCGTGAGATCATGGACGCCGGCTCGAGGGCCTCGGCCGTGGTTAGCGATTTATTAACCCTTTCTAG
>JAITQT010000131.1 GCA_031288745.1 Deltaproteobacteria bacterium | reverse complement strand
TCGTAACGAATGAAATTCGTTCATTGTAAAGAGCCAAGATATTTTCATCGCTATAATAGCCAGCATCCAAAACAGCTAGTTTCTTTTTGATTCCACAGCTCTGAAGCTCACGAACAGTTCGTACCAGCGTTGAGACATCCACTACGTTTCCTGGGCAATATCGGAAGGATATAGAAAGCCCTGTTTCTAGATGCGAAACATATATCAGACGAACTTCGTTACTTATTTCTCCTTTGTGGTTTGATATTGCAGTTAATGGGAAATGAATGTTATTGGGGAGCCCTGTACTGTTAATAAGGATATTTGTACCACCTTTCGTGGCACCAACAATAGGCAGGTATCTGTAAAAAAATCCCCTCAGCGCTTCCTCTTCGCCTATATTCAAGAGAAATTCGCTTATCCTTTGGCTTGTTAGGTTCGCTTTCGGGAACAAAATCCTGGCATAACTACCCTCCCACCAATCATTAGCATGGCAGTTGCTAAATGTGCACAAAATATAGTAACAAATCATTGCAAAAAGAGTGTCAGGGTTGCCATAATTAATGCCCTTGATTGCTGCCACCAATCCTGAACCCTCAATAAAGGTGTTCAGCAAAAATATATCTCCAAAGTCTAGTATTAGTTTTTCCCTTGCAAGATGCTTGGATGGTAATAGAAAAGAGGTTGGAGGTTTTCCATAGGTGTTAGTTTCTAGGTTATATGTGAAAACACCTCTCTTACGATTTTGATAAATACCGGCTTCTTTGTCCAGGACGCGACCAAGGTTTTCGTAATCTTTCATCGTCTCTGGGCCGTTACGGTGTGTTGTAAGCAGCTTTGCATATTCCACCCCATTTTTGAGATCGTAGGCGATAAACATGTTGCCCTCCAATGTGGTAAGAAATAAGTCTAACCACATAATAACATGCCTTTGGCGGGAAAATCAAGAGAAAAATTAGCAAAAATATCGCATTTTAATTATTTTTTCACTTTTTTTATTGTGTGGTTAGTAATTTTTACGGGAACTACAGTTAATTACAACTCGAAAGTCGCTACCAGCCGCAACGTGTGAAAAAAAAGACTTGGTGAATGGTTACCATATATATAATTAGTATTATTAGCAGATTATTAGGTTAAGGTTTTAGGAGCAAAAGGACAACATTTTTGTTAAGTCAGAGACTAACCAATCCGTCAAAATATATCATACTAACATTTCATAAATAGTAATTATGTCAAAAGAAAAAAAATAGAGGGTTTACTATGTGTTACTTAGAGCGCTAAGAAGGTAGCTAATCCAGCGCTCGTCTCTGACCGAGTCGATTATCTTATAGCTACCCCTTTGACCTAGTAAATTTAAAAACACCGGCCCCTCTTAGGTTAATAACCCAGAAATAATGAGCCAGAGTCGCTGGTCGAAAGTCCCAAGAGCTACTAAGTCTTTAAGCGTGAAGAGAGGGATATTGGCCATAACTAACGGGGCCTTATAATTAGCAAAATTTTGGGCCAAGCCTTGAAGGATAGTCACCTTATCCTCCAAACAGTTTCTTTTGGCGTTGTAAAGGGAGGCCGAAACGGCCAGGTGACTCAGATCTATGCCTACAACTCTTTGAGCCCCTAATTTAGCGGCGGCTAGGGCCAGTATACCAGTGCCGCAGCCAAGGTCGAGAGCCTCTGCTGGAGGTGGATTTGTGGGTAGGTTTTTGGGCCGATAGATTTTTAATAAAAATTCTAAACAGGCCTTGGTGGTAGGGTGCCCGCCGTAACCAAAAGCGAGGAGGGGATCGATATCTATGGCCTGTTGAGAAGAATCAAAATCTAACTCCTGAGTTTCTTCGGCTAAAGAGGCCCCAGGGCCCACTCGAACGGTTAGCGGCCCAAATTTTAGTTTTACACTCTCTGCCCCATCTTGCCATTGATCGTAGCGGAGGCGGTGAATGTATCTAAGGGAAAGGGAGTGATAGTGCGAGAAAAAGTCGTCTAAATTTACTTCTGAGGTAAAAAAGAGAAAGGCGAAATCAGCTTCAAAGTGAAAGCCGGCTAAAAAGGAGGCCTGAAGTCCAAAAAGGGCTTGGGGGGAAAGAAGAGCGAAGATTTCCAAATCTTTAGGGTTAAGCGCTCTAATTTCGTAAATAAAGAGCGGAGTCTTAGGCAGCATATAGGGGCCCAAAGTTAGAGTTCAAATTTTTCTAGCTTATCGACTAGCCAACTTAAGGGCGAGTCGTCGGAGGGAGGCACGGTTTGAAACTCAGAGGGGAGAGGCTCAGTGGCATCTAAGGTCACTAGAGATCTTTTAGTCCATTTAAGAAGGTCTAGATCGTTAAAATCATTTCCTAAAGACAAACAATCAAAAGAGTTTAAGTTTAATAGTTTAGCTAAACAAGCCGCACCACAGCCCTTGGAAACCTCTGGAGGAAAGATTTCAAGCCACAGACTTCTATCGCCGTAAGGAGAAGAGGAATAGGTCAAAGAAAGAGAGGGGCACAATTTCTCAAACTCAGCTCTAACTTGTGGCATTTCATCCCAAGGGGCGGTTATTAGAAATTGCCCTCTAGGGCCAAGCTTGATTCCTGGGCTAAAAGGGGTGCAGACCTGGCTATAGAGCTTATTGCGGCTAAGGTAGCCTTGGGTGAAAGGGTAGCCATCGGGGTCTTTATAGAGATATCTATGACAATTAGGTGGGGGCTCAAAGACGAAAAAGCCTCTCTTTAAAGTTAGCGAGGCCTTTAAGGCGCTAGAGATTTCTAGTTCCGTAAATTGTCGGCTAAACAAAAGCGGCCCTGGGCCTTGGCTAGTCCAAGAACAGGCTCCTAAGCCCGAGGAAAAGATTAGATAATCGAGATCTAGTCCTTTAGGGTAATCGCGCTCAAAGGAGTAAAGGCTGCGGCCAGTGGCAATCACCCTTAAGACCCCCCTTTTTTTTAGCCGCTTAAAGGCCCTAAGGTCGGCTGCCGAGACCTCTCCTCGGTTTGGCTTAATCGTCCCGTCAAAGTCAGTCAATAACATCTTAGGCCAACCCTTGGGTCCGTCTAACGAGTTCATTTTAATCTCCGCCAAGAGAGCTATAGGCTTAAGAGCGAAATACTAGGTATTATTTTATAAAGTTAGAGACGGGCGCTCGTAAAATAATAGAAACAGGCCAGCATTTTAAGGCATAAATTTCTAAGAAACCTAAATTTAAGTTAGCCTAACGGACTAAAAAAATTAGCCAAAACTGCTCAACCAGAGTAGAGAGCTAGGTCTCGACAAAGGGTTAAGAAAATTTTCCAGCCCCAAAGGCCAGACTAAAAGAGGCTAGAGAAAAAGGTCTCTGGTTTTGAGCGCTAAATGAATAAAAAACAAGAGCAAAAAAAGAAAAAAGCCCCGAAGGGCTAAAAAAAAAACTAACGGAAGTTAGGAAAAATATAAAAAAATATGACAAAAAATTAGCTAAGCCAATTTAAGATAAAACGCTAAAAGTTAGGTCGCTTAATTTGTAAGCCAAAGGCTTAAATAACCAAGACTAATTGGAAACGCATTTTACGATGCCAGTAATTGATTGAGGGGCAAAGACTTCCTCGCAACGCTTTTGGCAAGCAAAGGAGTTTCTATGGGCGCACAAGGTACCGCTAAGCCTGGTAGTCTCATACCACATACA
>JAITQT010000126.1 GCA_031288745.1 Deltaproteobacteria bacterium | reverse complement strand
GATTTGGGATGACAATTTAGGGTTTTTAGCCATTTGATCTTCCACTTTGTTAATCGAATAAATGGCCGATGGGTGGGTGCGTCCAAAGGCCGTGGCAATTTCTTTTAAAGTGTAGCTGGTTAATTCTCTAGCTAGATACATGGCTACGTTTCTAGCCTCACTTATATTTTTTTTGCGGGATTTACTGTTCAAATCTTCAGGTTCGAGATTATAGTAGCGGCAAATCACCTCGAAGATCAAGTTAAGGCCCAGGCCCTCGTTGGCCATGCCGGTTAAAAGGGCCAAACAGCCCCTGGCCATATCAATATCGACTTCGTTTTTGTTGAGCATACCACACTCCACCCATAAATTATGTATCGCCCCTTTAAGGGCCCTTACATCGTGCTTAATGTTGTCGGCTAATAATTCCAAGGCTTTGAGGCATATTTTTAACCCTCTCCCTTGAGCTAAGTTTTGAAGTATCCCCAGTCTAGTTTGAAATTCGGGCTGGCCGATTTTAACGGTTAAGGCTGAGGAAAGTCGTGACTTAAGAGAAGGATCGACCTTCATATTGAATGAATCTACAGTAGAGGTCAAGATCACTTTTTTTCCTTGGTTAAGGAGTTGATCTATAGTTAGGCAAAACTCGTTTTGAAGACCGATTTTGCCGATCATAAAGGCAGCTCCCTCTACTATCATTAAATCGCAATTGAGGCGATAGCGGCGCTTAAAATCTTCGGTTTCGTGCTTTTTTATGGCTAGAGATAGTTCGTTAAGTAGATCTTCGCAAGTTAAATAACGGACGGAATATTGGGGATTACACTCCAGACAAAGTCTACCCGAGGCTTGGGAAAGGTGAGTTTTACCTAAACCGTGGTCGGAAACTAGCAATAATAGACCATTATCCGATATTAAATTTTGGGCAAAGGACTTACTAGTCTCGTAGGCTAAATGATTGGTCGGGCCCACGACGAAGTTATTAAAGGTAAACAAGGGATTAAAAGGGCAATCATGGAAAGGATCGTAAGTAGTTTTACCCTCGATTGAGCTAGTTAGTTCAGTCGAGTTAGGCTCATCTAAGTCGAAATCTTCTAAACTCTGTCCAGCTTGGCCGTCATCCTGAGGCGTTAGGTCGGCTAAAGGCTCAGCGCAGGTCGAAAAGATTAATTGTTTGGCGCTAAGCCCAAACTCTTTTAATTTCTGACTTAAAGCTGCGCAAATATTGGGCGCATAATTTTTTTGAATGTAATTTTTAAAATAATCGTTAGGCGTTTCGATAGTCAGACTGTCGTCGGCCTCTAGGTAGAATTTTAGCGGAGCTATCCAGGCCTTGTAGATAGATGGAGGCAAGGCTGCGGCTAAGGAGTCTTTAGTCGATAACCAAAGTCCTTCGAGATTAGCGCTAGCCTTTACGTTGTTATTATCTTCAGAGCGGCTGGAAACCATCGCCAAAAGTACCTTAAAGTGGAAAGATAAGCCGTTAATAAGGTGGAGTTTAAGACTTAAGTAAAATTTAAAGAAAAGAGGTTATGAAAAATTATTCAAAAAAAATAATAAAAATATTTTGCTCAGGCCGAGGATTAGTTTAAATCGTAACTGGGGTTTTAGCCGATTTAGGTATTAAAGAATTATTTTTTTATAAGGAGATTAGATTGGCTTAAAGCCGTCTTTATTTTGATCTCGACCGTGGGGCTTGAGAGTTTTAAAGAATTTACTTTAGAAATAGAGATGGCTAAATTCCTTATTTGAGGCTGGTTTTTTTAGGCTGCCTTCGTTTTTTTATATTGAGAGTGAGAGCGTAAAAGTTTTAAAGAATTTACTTTAAATTTTAGACGAGCCTAAGATCCTAATTTGACGCTAGTTTATAAGGCTTTCTTCTATCTCGACCTATAGAAAAGGTTTGAGAGTTTTAAAGAATTTACTTTAGATTTTAGACGAGGATAAAGTCCTTAATTGAGATTGATTTTTTAGGTCGTCTTCTTTATTTTAATCTCGAAAGAGAGGGCGCGAGGGTTTTAATAATTTAGTCTAGACTTTAGGAGCCCATTAAGCTCTTATTTGGTGAGTGTTTATAAGGCCTTCTTCTTTTATCTCGACCTAAGAGGAGGAGAGAGAGTTTTAAATAATTTACTTTAGATTTTAGACGAGCCTAAAGTCCTTAATTGAGACTGGTTTTTTAGGTCGTCTTCTTTAATTTAATCTCGAAAGAGAGGGCGCGGGGGTTTTAATAATTTAGTCTAGACTTTAGGAGCCCTTTAAGCCCTTATTTGACGAAAATTTATAAGGCCTTCTTTTTTTTAACAGTATAATGAAATAATTTTTTTGACAAAGTTATGGCCGTCTGCTGGCAGTTATATTTTCACCCTGTATCGGCCTGTTCAAAAGAATGATGTAACGACCGAAAATATTTTTTCAATATGATAGAAATACTTTTGAGTAATTCCTTAACCTGTATTTAAGAGTGGTAATCGCTTTGGAAATTGGCTCAATGGGATTCAATACGATATACGTAATCAGCTCGCGCAGTTCTTGAGCGTAAGAATGGGCACCTTGACTTGTTTCGCCAAATCTGAATCTTGGTATATTTCACGGACTAGTGGTGATAGTTTTTCAAAATCAACCGAAAATTCTTTCCTTAATCCGAGTAAAAATAAATGAGCCAAGAACACAAATAAAATATGGCGGTGAAATCCGTAGAATGACCTTCCCTCATATTGGTCTAGGCCAAGGCTGGTTTTTCCTTCTTT
>JAITQT010000082.1 GCA_031288745.1 Deltaproteobacteria bacterium | reverse complement strand
TGCCTATTAACCAAAGAATCCCGCTTAAGCCTTTTGATTGCCTAAAAATCGGCCAAGAGATCTACATCTTCGACCCCTCTCTCGACGTGATTAACGGCCCGGCCCCGGCGGCTTTGGTTCTATATTTTGTTAGCGAGAACCAAGCTAACATAACCGATATTCCGGTTAAAGAGGCGGCCGGGGCCTTAGATTCTAGACAGAGCGAGTTAATAAGCTCCTTCGCCTATTCTTTATGCCTGGCCTCTCGCGAGCAGATTACCTCACTTTTAATCTCTTTTTTAGAGGAAAACCTCGGGGTCACAGCCGTTTCTATCCTCTGGCCCGGCGGGACCGGACCTCTAAAACAGATTTCCCAGCTCTCCCACCCGCAAGATAAGCGCCTCTTAGTAAGCTCGGTGCCCTATAAAAAAGTAACTGATCTAGGCCATGCCGTAATTTGGCCGCAAATCATCACCGAACTTTACTTTAACGCTGGTCAGCGCAATATCGAACAACACGAGCAGCCTTGTCTCTTGGCCCCTTTGTTTTCTGGCGACGATGACCGCATGGGGGTTTTATATCTAGAAAACGCCAACCGTAATTTTGAACTCTACGATCTGCGTCTCTTAGCCGCCGCCGCATTAACCGTCAGCCCTTTTCTTAAACATAGCCTCCTTCAGGCCTCTCTAGAATGGAGCCAAAGAACTGATGCTGGTATTGAGGCCGGAGAATCGGTGGCTAGTTTAATAGGTCGCGACCAGCAAATTAAGTTTATCTACTCCACTGCTTCCCATTTAGCCCAGGACAATCGCCCTATCTTTATAACCGGGGAGGTGGGTACGGGTAAAACCAGCTTGGCTAGGCATATCCACCAACAAAGCCCTAAAAAGAAAGGCCGCTTCGTCGACGTGACCTTATCGGGCATGAGCCAGGCCCAGATGGATTTACTCTTATTCGGTCAAGAGGGGGGCACTGACAATCAGACGGGTTTATTCACTTTAGCCGATAACGGGACTATTTTTTTGCGCCACATAGAGCATGTCCCTTTGAGTACTCAAAAGAGCCTTTTGATGACTTTAGAGGAAGGTCTGGTCTATCCCTTGGAGGCCAACTACCCCAGAACCGTATCGGTTCGCTTTGTGACCTCCTCTTCGGCTAATTTACTCGAATTAGTCGAGCGAGGGGCCTTTCGCGAGGATTTTTATAATCGCCTCACGGCTATAAACCTTTCCCTTCCGCCTCTTAGAGATACGCGCGAAGATATTGAAAATCTAGCCCACCACTACGTTTCTAGGCACGCTAAATACTCGGGTCTGCCCTTTAACAGCATAGACCCTTCAGTGGTGGAGTGCCTTAAGGCTTACCCCTGGCCCGGTAATATCACTGAGTTTCAAAACGCTTGCCAGACCATGGCCCAATTTAGCCGCGATGGCTACGTGGTCTTAGATTGCCTCCCAGTCCATTTGCGTTTGGCCCCAGAGGCCTTTAATCACGGCGACTCTATTACCGGAGACACCTTACTAGGTGAAGCGGAGCGCTGTTTTATCACTAAGACCTTATCAATCCACAAAGGCGACATAGAATATAGCGGGCGGGTTTTAGGCCTCAGTCCCGAGGTCTTAATCAGAAAAATCAGGATTTACGGACTCGACCCCATGGATTTTCAAGTCACCTCAAGCGACCAAATAGATAGAGGTCCAGGCCAAACTTCCCTTCCTGAGTTCGAGTAGTTGAAAGCTTGCTTGGCCCCTAACACATAAAAACTTCTTGACTTTTTTAGCCTATTTTGTCTATTATCTATCTATCTACCTATTGCGAGCCTAAATCGAAGGGCCGTCGGGCCTAATTTTAGGCGCGTCTAGGGCTCGTTTTGCTACCAAGCCTTTCATTTCTAATTTGGTCTCTATAGTCAGGCCTGAGGTAAAATCATCTTTTGCCCTTGGAGTCCGCCGCCCTCTCACCAAGGAGTGTCCAATTTGGACGATGGCTCATCTAAATCGGGAATGCTTGCCAGATTCTTAAAATCCTTTCGCAAGAATTCCCTTTCCCCGTCGGAATTCGAAGAAGAAATCGTTGATTTAATAGACCACGGCGCTGAAAGTGGGGCTATCCCCAAAAGTTCCGGGGAGATGATCCAATCTATTTTCGAATTTAACGACACTGTGGCCCGAAAAATAATGACCCCTCGCATCGCGGTGGTGGGCGTGGACCAAAACGCGACCATTGCCGACGTAGTTAACGTGGTCAAAGAGGAAGGTTATTCGCGCTTACCTGTCTTTAAAGGCGACTTAGACCACATAATCGGCTTTATCATGGTTAAGGATCTCTTAGGCTATTGGGGTGACGATCCCAGCGGGCCCATCCCCTCGGCTATTATCCGTCCGGCTATCTTAGTGCATGCTAATCGCCTCATTGGCGATCTTTTAAGCGAACTAAGGCATAAAAAAAGTCACCTAGCCGTGGTCTTAGACGAATACGGCGGCACAGCCGGTTTAGTGACCATGGAGGATATAATAGAAGAGATCGTCGGCGATATTAATGACGAATACGATCAAGAAGAAGACGAAAACATCTTAGAAGCGACCCCAGGCGTCTTAACGGCCACGGGGAAGACCTCGATTTCTGATCTTAATGCCAAACTTACTCGGCCCATCCCTGAAGGCGATTATGAAACCTTAGGGGGCTTTTTAACCGATCAATTTGGTCGCCTGCCCCTAAAAGGCGAGCGTATTATCTTTGATGACTACCTCTTTAGCGTCTTAGAGGCCGATAGCCGCAAGGTTAGTCGGGTGGAAATACGCCTAAACGCTCCGCAGCTAGATGAGCTATTGGAATAAGATCGGCTAAGTTGTTGTTTTTAACTAAATAAATAACCTTAATCCAAGTTAAAATATATGGTTGGAGCAGAGAGCTAAGTAGAAACCTCAAAAGAAATGTTAAGATCTTAAGGGGAGGTTAAAACTTAATTACCACTCGAAAGTCGCTACCAGCCGCAACGTGGGAAAAATAAAGACTTGGTGATCGGTTACTAAAATAATCTGGAGCTGCGGCTAAAGCCGCTAAAAGCTTGGCTCGGTTTTTTTTGTTTTTACTTGAGTAATAATTTTCGGAGCCTTAATGTCGTTGCCTCTAAAAGAGGAAAAGCCAAAATTTTGGGCCTTAGCCGACTGCGTTTCTTTTTACTGCGCCTGTGAGCGCCTCTTTAGGCCCGATTTGGCTCATAAGCCTCTGGTGGTCTT
The DNA here is from genome assembly GCA_031288745.1 of Deltaproteobacteria bacterium. GTDB lineage: Bacteria > Desulfobacterota > Desulfarculia > Adiutricales > Adiutricaceae > JAITQT01. Next base: position 2,318 of record JAITQT010000082.1, on the reverse strand, counting down.
ATCTAATAACGACGGCTGCGTCGTCTCTTTAACCCCTGAGGCCAAGGATCTGGGCTTTAAAAGGGGTGATCTGTTTTTTAAAATACGCGAAAAATTATTAGAAGCGGGTGCCGCTGTTTTTTCTTCAAACTACGCCCTTTACGGAGATATTTCTAGGCGCGTGGCCCTGGCTATGGAGTCGGTGGCCCCTAAAATTTATCAGTACTCCATCGACGAAGCCTTTATCCCTCTGCCCGAAGCCTTAGCCGCCCAGGCCTTGGAGGTGGGCTATAGCCTAAAAGAGCGGGTCGCCCGCTGGGTGGGGGTGCCGGTGAGAGTGGGGCTGGGGCCCACCAGGACAATAGCCAAACTAGCCAACCGGTGGGCCAAAAAATTAGGCCCAGTGGTTAGCCTTGAGCTAGGCCAAACGCTCTTAGAAGAGCTTTTAGGGCAAACTGAGCTAGAAGATATTTGGGGCATAGGCCGGGGTATAGCTAAAAAATTAGTAGCCCAAGGCCTTAAGACTGCGGCTGATTTAAGAAATTGGGATATCATAAAAGCTAAAAAATTAGTTGGAGTTACCTTAGAGCGAGTTATATTAGAGCTAAGGGGCTATCAATGTATAGATATGGATTTAACCCCTAGTGATAGAAAATCTTTGGTTAGTAGCCATAGCTTTGGACATAAGATTACTAACTTTGAGGCCTTAGCCGAGGCCTTAACCTTACGCTGCTCCATCGCTGGGGCCAAACTTAGGCGAGAAAAGCTTAAGGCCTCCGCCTTATCTATATTTATTGAAACCGGATCCTTTGCGGAAAACCCCTTCCAAGGCGGGGCTACCGTCACTTTCTCGCGAGCGGTATCGTCAACTTTAGAGCTAGTTAAGGCCGCTAGAATCGCTTTACAGAGGGCTTATCAGCCTAATCGCCCTTACGCCAAGGCTGGGGTGGCTTTATTTGACTTAAGCCCGGAAGATACTACGACTTCCCCGAGCCTTTTTTCGGGCCCCAACGATTCACGCGCCCAAGATCTGATGAGGGCCATGGATCGCATCTGCGATCGCCACGGCCAGGGCGCGATTAAGATATCGACCCAAGGCCTTGACCCTAACCCTGCTTGGGCTGCTCGCCGCGAAAGGCTCTCGCCCGTCTCGACTACTTGTTGGAGCGAGCTACCGACGGTTAAAGTTTAATATTAAAACTAATTTAAGCCTATAACTTAATCTATTTAGTATGTATTTTATTATTATTTTATGTTTTTTGCTAAAATAACGAGGCCTTTTTGACTGATAGTCCTAATCAAACCCATACTCATAACCATAATCATGACCACCAGGTTCGAGGCCAGGGCCAGCCAAGCCTCTCCCAAAGATCGGTCCTAGTCTTAAGGCCCCATTCGGGCCTATCGGGCGATATGTTGGTGGCGGGCCTTACTTCTTTGTTAGATTTAAGCAAGAGGGAATTAGAAGACTTTGTTAGCGCTTTAGGGCTTAAGGAACTAAAAGCCTCCATCAAATTAGAAAAAAAAAGCCTTAATCATATTGGCGGTTTAACCCTTAAGGTTGATTTCCCTATTGAGCGGCAGCACCGGACCTTAGCCGAAATTAAAGCATTTTTTTCAAAGGCTGATTTAAGCCAGAATGCTAAATCTCTCGCCCTAGAGGCCTTTGAGATCTTAGCTAAAGCCGAGGGGCAGGTTCACGATATTAAGCCCGAGGAAGTTAGCTTTCACGAAGTGGGTGCCTTAGATAGCTTACTTGATATTGGTTTAGCCGCCGCCCTTTTTGATAAGCTTAAACCCAGCGCTTTTATTTGCGGGCCGCTTCCAATATGCGACGGAGTGATAGAATGCGCCCACGGGTTACTGCCCTCCCCTGCCCCGGCCGTGGCCACCCTCCTGGAGGGCACCATGGTGACGGGCCTCAATAGCCGAGGGGAGACGGTCACTCCTACGGGCCTAAGCTTACTTAAGGCCTTTGGGGCCGAGTTTGGGCCTTGGCCAGAGATGGTGGTAGTTAAGCAGACCCTTATCTACGGAAGCCGTGAGCTACCGGGCGTGCCCAACGGGGCCTTATTTGTCTATGGAGCGCTAGTTAGCTAATTTTATATTTTTTTTGGTATTAATATCGTCATAACCTAAAAGACTTAATTAAGCCTAAGGCGAGTGGCGCTCTCCTAGCGACTTAAAAAATTTATGGAAGGTCCATTTTTGGCTCGAACTTAAGTTTGATCGAAGCGCAAAAAGTCCCCTTTATCAGTCTTTCAATTTGTAACATAGTCTTATCACTAGTTAATTTTTTAGACTATTGTGCTTTTAAGAGGTTTTTGCGCTTCGATCAA
>JAITQT010000072.1 GCA_031288745.1 Deltaproteobacteria bacterium | reverse complement strand
TTGATCGAAGCGCAAAAAGTCACCTTATATGAGTCCTTAAATTTGTAACAGAGCCTTATTACTAGTTAATTTTTTTTGACTATTTTGATTTTAAGAGGTTTTTGCGCTTCGATCAAAGTTAAAATATATGGTTGGAGCAGAGAGCTAAGTAGAAACGTTAAAAAAACTAAAGTTAGGAACTTAAGGGTATGCTAAAACTTAATTACAACTCGAAAGTCACTACCAGCCGCAACGTGGGGAAAAAAAGACTTGGGGAACGGTTACGCTAAAGTTAAATTTTTTTACAAAAATAATCGGTTTCTCACGTTATCATTTATTTGTTTAAAAACATTAAGTTTGCTCTCTGACAATAGTTCAAACTAGAGCCTGACTTTAGCCTTGGGCTGTACATTTTTAAAAACTTTAACTCCTGAGATAATTTTGTTGCCTTGTGCTTAACTCTATTTTCCTTTAAAATATCTATGGATGATCGCAGAGCAAAAAGTCCCCTTTATCCATCCTTAAATTTGTAACATAGCCATATTACTAGTTAATTTTTTAGACTATTTTGATTTTAAGAGGTTTTTGCGCTTCGATCATGGATGATATTGTCCTCATCAATGCCTCGCTACGACTAGGTGAGACAAAAAATAAATTAAGATTAAAAACTTAAATTTTTACTACTTAAATTTAATTTAGCTATTTTATTTTCTAACATAAATTTATTGACTCTATTATAAAAACTAATATTGTTATGGCTATGGATAATCTTTCCAACTTAACCACAGAGCAAGTCGGGGTCAGCCGGCCCAGCGGCAACCTCATCAGCGATCTTAAGAGCGGAATCTTACAATTAGTAGTTACTATTAAGAATTTAACTCTCTATCCGGCCACCAACAAGACTAACGTCGAGGCAGTGGACTCTCTCCACCATTGGTTATCGGGTTTTTTTAAACAAAATGGCCCATTAACCCTTGAAATTACGAAAGACTCTTTAATTTACGAATCCGAAGAGACGGTCTATCAAGAAAGGCCAAATGAACCCATCTTGACCACCCCCCTTTTTCGCGACGGTGTACAGACCTTAACTTTCGACGAAGGCCTAACTAAAGGCGAACTTTTAACTTTCTTAAATATTTTAGTCAAATTTCGCAATATAGCCGATTCGGAAAACGAAGACATAGTGGCCTCGCTTTGGGAAGCCACCTTTAACGACATTCGCTATTCTATTGCCAACGAATACGAACAAGTCTCTCCGGAATTTGAAATCTCGGCGATGAAAGTTGCTAAACCCGGAATAGAGCGCGACGTCGACGCCCCCATGGGCTCTGACGCGCTTGAGCCCATGAAATCCGATGGCCTGGCCCCCATAGCTAAACCCATCTCTAGCTTATTTGCGCTAGTTGAGTCTCCATCTTTAATGAATTCTCTTAAGCCGCCCCAATCGGGAGGCCTAGACCAATTTGGCCAAGAAAGGATGGTAGAGTCAGCCCAAGGCGGTTTTGAGTCCAACTTCTCGGACAATATTTCAGGCGAACCTGGCAGCGATTTAGGTTTCGAGCCTTTTTCTTCCGACTCTTATTCTGGATCGCCTGCAGGCGATGGCTTTGAACCCTTTGGCGGCGGTGCCGGAGGCGGGGCAGAAATCGAAGGCCAAGAGGCCTACCCAAGCGGTGCCAATTCATACCCCGAGGCAGGAGGAGAAGAAGTGGACGGGGTCGGTGGCACTGCCCCGGCTAGCGACGATGCCGAACTTGATATCGACATGGGTTCCGTGGCCGAGGCCTTTAAGGCCATGGAGAGCGCCGATAGCTTGGCTAGCGATCGAAAAACAAGCGACAAAGAGTTAACCTTAGAATCTATTAAAGATAGACCCGAGCCCGAAGGCCCAGAGCTAGCTGAAAGGCTTAAGTATTGGGGCTTAAACCCGCAAGAAATTAAACAAATAGCGGCCATGCTGAAATGGGACGAGAACCGCAATTATTCCTATGATAGTTTAGAGATAATCTCCTTACTTATTGATAGCGACGTCTTTAGACCAGTTTACTTACAACAAATCATACCGTTTCTAACAAATGAGATAAAAAATTCACTTAAAAAAGCTGATTTTAAATATTTTAATCATTTTTTTATAAAAATTCGGGAAAAGGCCCAGGCCGGCTGGACCACCGAACAAACAATTTACAAAGAGCTTTTATCTAAAATATCCTCGCCAGAAATTCTAGCCTTTCTCATCGACCCAGGTCCGCCAGAGGAAGAGCTGGAAAAAGGCTTTGAGGACCTTAGATACTTTACTTATCAACTCCCTCCCGAAGGGGTGGAGGCGCTAGTTTCTCTCTTATCTAAGACCGTTAGCCCCAAACTTTGGCGGCTAATTATAGAGCGCTTGGCCTTCGCCTTAGTTGACAACTGCCAACGAAACGCTCACCTAATTAATTCACTTAACGATCGAGCCTTAACCCAAACGGTTGATAAATTACAGGGCCATATTAAAGAACTGCCGCAGCAATTTGTCTCTAACCTTCTTCGCCATAAATCGCCCAACGTTCGCCAGGCGGTGGCTAGGGCTATTTTAGAAAACGATCCAGATAACGTGCCAACTTTATGTGCCCACTTGGCTCTTGATAGCGACCCGGCTATCCAAAAATTAGTCCGACCAGCCTTATCTAAAAAGCGCAATCCTTTGCTCGAAAACATCTTAACCTCATATTTGCAGCAAAATTTTGAGGCAAATCGCTTTAGCGAAGATAACCGTTTATTAGACCTCTACCGCTTGTTAGGCCATTGCGGTTCCGCCCAATCAGTCCCTTTTCTCCATGATACGCTAATGAAAGTTGGTTTTAAAGGCATGTGGAAGAAAAACGTTTTAGAAATTCACAAAGTGGGCGCGGCCCTAGCCTTAAATTTAATGACTCACTCTCCAGATATAAGAGATCTACTCCAAAAAGCCCAAAAAAGCTCTTTTAAAAGCGTGCGTTTAGCTTGCCAAGAAGCCGAACGCCTCGTTAACGACTAAATTTAAGATTAAAGCGGCTGGCGCTCAACTGCGCTGCTACCCCGCCTTTAAGCTTTTTCTATATAAATCAAAGGCCCGTAATGATAAACCCTCAACCCCCCAGAGCTAACAGTTCCAACGATACTCTCGCCCCGCCTAGGCCGCCCATACCAGCCCCTAATAACTTTAAGGCCGACGACGCCTTAATCATGTCTCTTTTGCGTCTGCCTCAGCTAGTTAAGATACACCAGCCTAATAACAAAATCTTTAAAGAAAACATCCATATCTTCCGCCAGGCCCTAGAAATCTTTTGGACCGAAAACGAGAGCGTTGTAGTTAGATTTCATCGCGGGCGCATGTACTTAAACGAGCGCCGCCTAGCCCCCGACAAGGCCTTGCAGATAACTATCGCCAAATTAGGGGAATTTTTTGAAAAGCTAAACTTCTACGGCTACCGCTTTCAGCGCGTCGAAAACTTGACTGACGACCTCATAATCGACTTTATTAAACAAGTTAACCTTAGCCAGCAACAAAAAGAGCCAGCCGCCTATTTAAATTCTAGCCTAGAGGCCAATTGGGCCACGCCTATTATTGATAAGGACTTTAAAATCGCCGTGGTCATGAGCGACGACGGATCGGGGCGCTTTAAGCCTCTAATTATCAACGCCGGGGTCAGGACCTTGGCCATTAAGGCCAAAAGGTCCTATTCCAGGGCCTTGGCCGTGATTAGCGGCTTAAACCAAAAAATTTCCGACGGGGAAAACATCAATATTTCCAAACCACGCCGGGTGGTCCAAGATATGGTCGAGGGCTTATTTCAAAACGAAAACCTCCTCCTAAGCCTATCTACTATCCGTGATTACGACGACTACACCTGCACTCACTGCGTGAATGTGGCTATCCTTTCAATGTGCCTCGGAAAAAGGGTGGGCTTCAATAAGCTCCAAGTCATGACTTTAGGCCTAAGCGCCCTCTTTCACGACCTAGGCAAAGTCGATGTGCCCATTGATCTAATCCGCAAAACCTCTAAATTTACACCAGAAGAATATGAAGTTGTTAAAAAGCATCCTCTTTATAGCGTTTTAAGGATACTTAAAATTAATTCCGAGCACACCCTAAAATCTAAACTCTTAGTCTCCCCCTACGAACACCACTTAGGAATAGACCTTTCCGGCTACCCCTTCGCCGATTACCGGACCACTCCTCTATCCCTATCGGGGCGAATAGTAGCCATAACCGATCACTACGACGCCTTAACCTCTTCGCGCTCATACCGGCCCATACCCATAAGCCCCGAGCAGGCCCTCGACATTATGCTCCAAATTTCAGGCACCGAGCTTGATCCGCTGCTCTTAAAAGTCTTTATCAACATGATCGGCATCTATCCGGTGGGCACCTTACTATTATTAGATAGTAATGAAGTAGGCATGGTTAGCGAAACCCCCTCCGCCGCTGAGGACGGCCGGCCTATGTGCGTTATTCTCGATTTTGACGAATCTGGGCTTAAGCAACGCGAGGTGGTTAATTTATCCGAAAAAAACCCTAAGGGCCGCTTTAAGCGCAATATTTTGCGCTGTTTCCACCCCTCAGAGTTTGGCCTTAACCCTTCTGATATTTTAATTTAGCTCTCTTCCAGCCCTTCTCACGACGGCTCTTTAGCCGCTCTACTTTTTTAAGGCTTTTTAGGCCCGCTCTTAGCGGCCATTAAAGCCTATTTCTTTGATTTACTTTTTTCCCCTAAGCCTTTCCTCTCTCCTATTTAGGACCAGAACCCGCTATACAAGATGCTTTAAAAAAACCTCGTTAGATAGGTAAAAAAAATTAGAAAAAAAATTAGCTTTAGCTCAAAAAAAGCTTAAGGTTTATCTCTTTCGAGCCGATAAGATTATCGTGAGGTCGTGATTTTTTTCTCTATTAAAATCGAACATAATTAAGGTTTAATTGATAAAAGCATAAATAATATCTTATTTTGAGGGAATAAAAGTGAAAATAATACCTTTTAAACCAAACTTAAGCCAAGCTCAAAACCAGAAAAAAGCCCCCAATATTAGAAACGACCCGGCAGCTAGTTTCCAAGAGCAATTAGACCACTTCTCCACGCCTCAGTCTAATAAAGCGGTGGATAAAATAACTGCGGCCAATAAAACCGCTTATCAAGGCTCAGCCCCTAAAGACGTGGAGGCTGCCGGAGGCTTACTACTGGATTTAGTCGACCAAATTAAAAACAGCCCGCCTTCGGAGCTTTTAAAAATACACAACCTAGACGGCGTTCTCTACTACTACCTTACCTGAGAAGTAACCGCTCACCAAGTCTTTTTTCCCCACGTTGCGGCTGGTAGCGACTTTCGAGTTGTCATTTAAGTTTTAGCATACCCTTAAGATCTTAACATTAGTTCTTTTAAGGTTTCTACTTTGCTCTCTGCTCCAACCATATGTTTTAACTTGGATTAATGTTAAAATTACTAAGCTCCTATAGGGGGCTACATTGCTGCGGTTGTGTCGTCCCTTTCAATAGGCTTGGTACCGCAGCGTTCTCTCTTGTGAACTGGCCCTTAAACGTTCACATTTGCGAATGTACACTTTATATTTTAAGGCCTCCCTTAGCCTAGCCCCACAACCAGATCCCGCCCCATAGGGCTTTAAACGGCTCCTTTTTTAGGCCTCTTAAAACGGGCGGCCAGATTTATGGAGAAGAAAAATGAGCGATAACGCTAGCAGCGCCGAATTAGTCGTAGCCACCGCTCAGGCTCGCGTCAAACAAGCCTCAGCTACCGATCGTCACTTGGGCGCACTTAGACATGAAAACGTGCGCGATATGGACGGTCAGGCCCAGTTTATTCAAGAAAAAAACATGCGCGAGGCGGCCAACATGGAAATTGGTCGCTCGCGAAACTTAAGTAGAGTAGTCTAAGTTTTTTACTCAAGTCTTTTCGCGCCTTATTAAATAATGATCGAAGCGCAAAAACCCCTAAAAAGCAAAGTAGTCTAAAAAATTAACTAGTAATAAGGCCCTGTTACAATTTTAAGGACTGATAAAGGTGACTTTTTGCGCTTCGATCAATA
>JAITQT010000068.1 GCA_031288745.1 Deltaproteobacteria bacterium | reverse complement strand
GAGAGCTAAGTAGAAACGTTAAAAGAACTAATGTTAAGAACTTAAGGGTATGCTAAAACTTAATTACAACTCGAAAGTCGCTACCAGCCGCAACGTGGGGAAAAAAAGACTTGGTGAACAGTTACGATTATTGTAAGGATGCTAAAGCTATCGGTTAAGAGTTGTGGTATTAATCCACCAAAACCTTATAAATTCAATCTGCCTTCTCTACTCTAGTTAGAAAGTGTTAGAGAATATACTTAGCTAGCTCCGAATCCTTAGCAATAAAACTAAGACGCTCTTTAACGTATTTGCCGTCAATGATAATTTTACTAGGTGCAATTTCTGGAGCATCAAAGGAGATGACCTCTAAGAGAGTCTCCATAATGGTGGCCAAGCGCCTAGCGCCGATGTCTTCTTGTTTTTCGTTGGTTCGGAAGGCCAGATCAGCTATCTCTTCTATGGCGTCGTCGGTAAAGGTCAGCTCTATGCCTTCGGTTAGCATTAAACTACGATACTGCTTGATGAGAGCATTTTTAGGCTCGACTAGGATTTTAATAAAATCATCTTTAGAAAGAGAGGATAGCTCCACTCTAATCGGAAAACGACCCTGAAATTCAGGGATGAGATCGCTAGGCTTAGCGAGGTGAAAGGCCCCGGCGGCAATAAAAAGGATGTGATCGGTTATTATCGGCCCGTATCTGGTTGAGACAGTGGTCCCCTCCACGAGAGGCAATAAATCCCTTTGCACACCCTCGCGGCTGATGTCGGGGCCGCTGTGGCTACTTAATTCGCCCGAGCAGACTTTATCGATTTCGTCAATAAAAACTATCCCGTGCGCTTCGACCCGGCGCTTGGCCTCCGTGGTTATTCTCTCCTTATCAAGGAGCTTTTCCATCTCCGCGTCTTTGATTTGCTCATAGGCCTCTTGGATGGAGATCATGCGTTTTCGGCTTTTTTTGGGCATGATCATGGAAAAGGCGTCGATGAGATCTTTTTCAAGATCGCCTAAGCCGAAAGAAGGCAAGAACTTTAGTTGCCCTTGAGATTGCTCTATCTCTAGCTCAATAGTTTTATTGTTAAGTAAGCCGTCCTTAATAGATTGGATGATCTTGCGTTTTGACAAACGGCCCCTGGCGTCCTTTAACTGTTCTAGCAAAGGATCGTCATCGGTTTTACTAAAATAGCGATGCAAGTGAGAGGCCAATTGCTCCTCGGCTATAACAGAGGCCTTGGATTCGAAGATCTTGCGTTGTTCTTCTCTAACGATTTCAGAGGAAGATTCGACTAGATCGCGGATGATAGTATCGACATCACGGCCGACGTAGCCAACTTCAGTGAACTTAGAGGCCTCCACTTTAACGAAGGGAGAGTTAGTTAGTTTGGCTAGTCGGCGAGCAATTTCGGTTTTACCTACGCCAGTAGGACCGATCATGATAATGTTTTTTGGAGTAATCTCCTCGCGAATTTCTTCGGGAACGTTAAGGCGCCGCCAACGGTTGCGTAAGGCTATGGCCACCGCCCTTTTAGCTTGAGCTTGGCCTATGATATAGCGATCGAGTTCTGAAACTATTTGCTTAGGGGTAAGCTCTAGCATAGGGTCGGATAGAGGGTCGGTTTTGGGTTTAGAAGACGGAGACGATTTTTGGATAGTAGGCTGAGTCATGGCGCTGCTTTTGAAAGCAATCTCCTTATAAAAAGTGGCGTCCTCTAGTAATAATAGAGGACGAAAAACAGTTCAATGAACCTGGCGGCCAATATTGGCCCAGGAGGCGTTTTCTGGGGTTAATAGCGGGCTTAAAACTAAAAGAAGGCCAAAAAAGGACTAAGTTAATCGGTGGCTAAAGAGAAAGTTTTTAGCTTAAACGAGGTTTAAAAGAGAATCTATAGTAAAAAAATCAAAAAAACCAAATTTAATCTAATCAAGATTTGATCTTTAAAATAATGATAGCCCAAAATCTATCTAAATATAGGCCGGGTGACCACAAGAGCCTCTATCTTTGAGGCACTGAACAAAAACTAAATTTTAAATCGATGGCTTAAGGCTAAAGATAAAAAATCAGCTGAGACCGGGGTAAAATATTTAAGGTTTAGGGAATCTAGGTATAAAGGGTATATTTTTTAGGGAAAGAAAGAGAGAAAGATGGCTTTCTTTACTCAAAAAGGCTTATTTAAAAAGTAACCGTTCACTAAATCTTTTTTCCCCACGTTACGGCTGGTAGCAACTTTCGAGTTGTAATTGAGTTTTAGCAACCCTTAAGATCTTAACATTGATCGCAGCGCAAAAAGTCCCCTCTATCAATCCTTAAATTTGTAATAGAGCAAAATAACTAGTTAATTTTTTAGACCATTTTGATTTTAATAGGTTTTTGCGCTTCGATCAACATTAGTTCTTTTGAGATTTCTACTTAGCTCCATACTCCAATATATTTTAACTTGGATTATTGTTAAAATTACTAAGCTCCTATAGGGGGGCTACATTGTTAAGGTATGTGTCGTCCCTTTCAATAGGCTTGGCCCAGCAACGTTCTCTACTTGTGAACGGGCCCTTAAACGTTCACATTGGTGAACTGACACTTTAAAAAGATAGCCGATAAGGGGCTAAAATTACTATCGTGTATAAAAAAGCGTTAGGGGCAAATGAACGGCTAGAGGGCAAAGTTGTTTTATTAACCAGCAAGGGTTAAAATTTTTAGCCCAGAGCTTAAAGTAATTTAATCTTTAGTTACGGGCGCGGTCGGCTCTACGGTATCTAAAACCTCTAAGACAAAATTATCGTTAGTGTAGATACAGATCTCAGAGGCGATTTTAAGGGCTTCTTTAGCGATGTCAGGTGCCGACATTTCCGGACGGTGGCGCAATAAAGCTTTAGCCGCGGCTAAAGCATAGTTACCTCCGCTACCAGTAGCGAGTACTTGCTCGTCAGGCTCTATCACGTCACCCACTCCAGAAATAAAAAGGCTGGTGGTGGGGTCAGAGCAAATAAGCACCGCCTCCAAACGAAGTAGCCCCCTATCGGTGCGCCACTTTTTCGTTAGTTCAACGGCCGCTCTAATCATGTGTCCGCTGTATTTGGATAGCTGCTCTTCAAATAATTCTATAATGGCCATGGCGTCGGCCGTGGCCCCGGCGAAACCGCAGATAATCTTATCATGATGGACCCGTCTAACCTTGCGGCTAGTCGATTTCATAATAGCGTCGCCATTGGTAACTTGGCCGTCTCCGCAGATAGCTGCTTGCCCTTTGTGGCGGACGGAAAGGATGGTGGTGCCTTCTAATTTTAGGGACATAAAAACGATTATTCCTTTGGCCCGAATTTGTCTTCTGACATATCTAAACTAGTAGTCTTTTTTTTAGCCCTAGGGTGAGCTTGGTAAGCTCGGCGCAAAGACTGTAAGTCTAAGTGGGTATAACGCTGGGTAGAGCCTAATGAGGCGTGGCCCAGCATTTCCTGAATGGATTTAAGATCAGCTCCAGCATTTAAGAGGTGAGAAGCAAAGCTATGCCTCAGGCTATGGGGGTGAAGGCGCGGATCGAGCGAGGTCAGTTTAAGGCGCTTATCAAGTATTCTTCGGATCTCTCTATCATTAAGTCTAGCCCCACGCCGGCCTAAAAAAAGGGCCGGAGAAGGAGTAAGAGAGTTTTTTTGGCTAGCTGATCCGTAAATTAAAAATCTTTTTTTTAGATAGGTCTTTATTGAGTCTAAGGCCGGGGCCCCCACCGGCACAAAGCGGTCTTTACCACCTTTGCCGCACTTTACGAAGAGCACGCCTCGCTCAAAAATGACGTCTTTAACGTCTAGGGCTGCTAATTCAGCCACTCTTAGCCCCGAGCTATAGGCTAGTTCTAAAAGCGCCTGATCGCGAAAGTCGAGGGGAGTGTTTAAGCTTATTAATGATTGAGGTCTTAGTTCTTGGTTTTGGTTTTGGCTCTCCAAAAGGGTTTGAGCTTCAAGCTCTGTTAGAAACAAAGGTCTTTTTTCGGGCCTTTTGGCCGTTTTAAGGCTAGCCATGGGATTTTGTTCTAAGAGCCCTTGTTTAACTAAGCGCTCGTAAAAAGTCTTTAAGGCCGATATGGTCCTAGCTATGGAAGCCGGTCCCCTAGTTTTTCCAATATGAAATACAAAGGCTCTCGCTTGGATTTTTTTAGCTTGACTAAGATCTAGCTTTAGCCCGGCTAGAAAGTCTGTCCAAAGCTTTAGATCAGAGAGATAGGCCTTAACCGTTTGAGGCGAGCGACCCTTAACGACCGAAAGCCAAAGGCCAAAATCGCGACTAAGCTTCTGGGGGCTAAGATCGTCTTTACTTTGCTCTCTCAAAATCAAACCCCCGATTTTGTATAGATAGCCTTGGCCCAAAAAGAGAGCCGGGTCAACTTGGGTCGGCCATTATCGGTTGGCGATGGGTATAAAGCCTATCGTCTAAGACTAATTGTCGGGCTAGGCGGCTAGAAGGGTTAATAATTAGGGGACCCAAAAGGTTAGCCGTCATATCCTGTGGGCGTCCTGGCGGGATAGTGACTATAGCGAATAGGGAAATTTCAGTATTCTCAGCCTTAAGTTCCCCATATATCCCCTCAGGTAGGGAGGGATTGTAGTTGGGTTTAAAAAGGACGGGATTAACTAAAACCAAGGCCAACGTAGGATCGTCTACGCTTTGGAGCCAATAAAAAGGGGCGTCGTTAGGCCTTTGGATGAGCACATAGCGAGTTAGCTGGGGAAAACCTATTATCCCACCCAAGACGGTCACTACTTGAGATTGGGGAAACTCCATGATCCCAAAGCGGGAGGTTTCCATTTTAATAGAGCTTAAGGCCCCCTCTTCAGTTATTGGGCTAGCGTCGCTCATAAAGACCTCGGGTTAGGCTTACGGCCTTCCCATAGTTTGGCTGCGTTTTCAAGATCAGTTGGCGCAGTAGAGGTTGATTGCAGGTTTTGCTCTTTAATACGCAGAAAGATTTCTTCCCTATGCACAGACCAATCGGTTGGGGCAGTAATTCCCAAGCGAACCTGCCGTCCTTTGACGTCGACCACTTGTACTTTGATCTCGTCTCCAATGTTGACGGCCTCGCCTATTTTGCGAGTTAATATCAGCACGATGGCCTCGAACGCAATCCTTTTGGTTTTTAGACCCGTCCGAAAAGACGGCGGGGAGTTAAAGCGCATAATACCTGGTTAGATTAGTTTTTTCAAGGGTTGTTTGGATTTTCTCGTAAAATGGGGCCTTTGTCAGTCTAATCTCTTAGCTTTTGATCTTTAATTTGATTAGATCATTAGGTATTGAGCTTTAATTAATTTCTCAAAAGCGCCGTAAAACTCCGTCCTTTATGTCGAGGATAAGGGGCTTTGAGGTTTGAATCTTGTTTTCATTCCAGAGTTCTATGATTATCCAGATATTCGCTTAAGATTAAACATGGCGCTCCTTCGCAGCTTCCCGCGAAATAACTTGCGCCCAACCGCTCCAAAAAGCTTTAAAAAATTTAGATAAAGAAATAATTTTTTAACTATTATCTTAGGTGATTTTTTCCAAGTTTCAAAAGAAAACAAGACACGATTTCTTTAGGTAACCCGATTCCAAACAATTCTAATCTATGAGATTACAACCGTATTAAATTCAAAGTAACCGTTCACCAAGTCTTTTTTTCCCCACGTTGCGGCTGGTAGTGACTTTCGAGTTGTAATTAAGTTTTAGCATACCCTTAAGTTCTTAACATTAGTTCTTTTAGCGTTTCTACTTAGCTCTCTGCTCCAACCATATATTTTAACTTTGGTTAATGTTGATCGAAGCGCAAAAACCTCTTAAAATCAAAATAGTCTAAAAAATTAACTAGTAATATGGCTATGTTACAAATTTAAGGGTGGATAAAAGGTGACTTTTTGCGCTGCGATCA
>JAITQT010000062.1 GCA_031288745.1 Deltaproteobacteria bacterium | reverse complement strand
GAGAGCTAAGTAGAAACGTTAAAAGAACTAATGTTAAGAACTTAAGGGTATGCTAAAACTTAATTACAACTCGAAAGTCGCTACCAGCCGCAACGTGGGGAAAAAAGACTTGGTGAACGATAACATTAGTTTTAAGGCCTCTCTATGCTAATCTTAGGTGAGCCAATTATTCGTTAAGCATAAATGGGTATCCCTTGGCCTTTAAAAAAGAGACTATGTCGCTAGATTTAAGGGCCATAAACTCATTTTTTACCCGTCTAACATTTGGATGATAGATCCCCGAGTTAATCCCTAAAACGTCTCCTCTCTCGTTAACTAACGGACCGCCGCTGTTTCCGGGAAAAATTAGGGCCTCGTGGCGTATTTCCAAGGGATGATTATTCACGTCTACATTTTTTATTTCACCGGCGCTAAAGACCACCTCCGGCGGCTCGTGGTTGGTTATGTCAAATTCCTGACTAGCCAGAACCATTCCCGGATAACCCCAAGCGTAGACCATAGCCCCAAGGGTTAAATTTTGGCTAAATTTAAGAGGCCTTAGAGGCAGCCTGTGAAGCCCTATTTCCAGAAGCGCATAATCGCGGCCGCCGGAGTTGTCGCGGGCCCTAACGGTCACCTCGGAGGTAAAACCTAAAGTCTTATTAATCACGTAAAGTCGGCCCCCGCCCTCGACGGCCACGTGGTTATTAGTTAGGATATAGCGATTATCAATAAAAAAACCCGAGCCGCAAAAAAGACCTTTCCTCGTGTCGGTAAAAGAGGGGGTGGAAACCACAAAAACTAGATTTTGCTCCAT
Organism: Deltaproteobacteria bacterium; assembly: GCA_031288745.1. Lineage (GTDB taxonomy): Bacteria > Desulfobacterota > Desulfarculia > Adiutricales > Adiutricaceae > JAITQT01. Next base: position 5,046 of record JAITQT010000062.1, on the reverse strand, counting down.
CCGCTCGATAACTTCTTGAGAGGGCCTAGACTTTAAAGACCTCTGGGCCCCCTTTTCCACTACTTCAATGGCCGCTAAGGTTAGCGGGGGCCTTGGCCGAGAATTAAGTCTTAAAGAAAATTGGCCTCCTAACTCTATAGGCGATAAATCGTTGGCCAAAACTAAAGCCGAAATAAAGAGAGTAAGAGATAAGGTGGATAAAAAGGCCATTAAAAAAAACATAATCGGAGTTCTTTTTAATTTACCTTTATGGTAAGAAAAGCCGCTTTCAGCCGCTATTTTCTTATCTTGAGGCCCTTTTGAGCTAATAGTAATTTTTATTGTCATTTAAACTAACTCTCTAAAGCGCTCTGGATGGAGGCCAGTTAAGACGTGTATTTCCTGACCCTTTTTAGGCTCGAAGACCACTAAGCCCTTTTTTGGGCTTCTATTGGTTTAATTAAAGAACGATCTTTAACTATGACCGCTAATCTTGTCTTAGCTAAAGGCTTAAAACTCACTATGTTATCCGTTCCGCCCAAGGCCATTCTCACGGCTTCAATTTCGCTCTCCGAGGCCGGGGCAAAGCTTTCATCATCTTTAAGCGCCTCAGCGCTTGAAACATTGGACAAAGATTCTAACTCATCTTTTGATAGTTCCGCCTCCTTGCCGCTATTGGCCAAATACTCGGTCATGGAAGTCATAAGATTGCCTGAGCGGGGCCCAAAGACTGCCTGGATGGCTTGTCCGGCCTCCACCACCCCTGCGGCCCCTAATTTTTTAAGCTTATCTGCGTTAACTTTTTTGGGATCAGCAACGGATACGCGCAATCTAGTGATACACGAATCTAGATAAGTAATATTGCTTTTGCCACCAAAGGCTAAGACCAGATCTCGGTTAAGATTATCAGGACTAGCCGCTGGCTCTTGGCCCACTAAGGTTTCAGCCTCACGGCCCGGGGTCTTAAAGTCAAAGATGGCCACGGCCCCTCTAAAGACGGCGTAGTAAACGACCGCGTAGAGCGGGCCAAAGATAAACACTAGCCAAGGTTTGGTATCTAAGGCGTAATAGAGCGCAAAATCTATGCCTCCTTGGGAGAAGGTATAGCCTAAGTGGCCTCCAAACTCATTGATTAAGGCAAAGGCCGAACTCGTTAAAATGGCGTGGACCGCGTACAGAGCGGGGGCGACGAACATAAAGGTAAACTCTATCGGTTCGCTAATGCCAGTCAGAAAAGAGGTTAGAGCCCCGGAGAGCATGATGCTAGCCGCTTTAGCCCTATTTTCCGGCTTAGCTGCCCGCCACAGGGCTATGGCTGCAGCCGGTAGTCCAAACATCTTAATCAGAAAACCCCCGCCCAGGATGCCGGCCGTGGGGTCGCGGGCAAAAAAGCGGTTGATATCACCGTGGATCTCTCGTCCGGTCTGGGGGTCTAGGTAAGAGCCAATTTCAAAGAAAAAGGGAACGTTCCAGGCGTGATGCATGCCAAAAGGTAACAATAAGCGCTCCACTAGGCCGTATAAGCTTCCCGCCACCACAGGATTGGAGTAGGCCGCCCAATTGGAAAAGATTAATATTTTATCTTGGATAAAGGGCCAGATAATGCTTAAGATTATACCAATAAATATAGCCGCCACCCCCGCAGCTATAGGTACAAACCTTTGCCCGGCAAAGAAGGCTAGATAACTAGGCAGCTCTATGCGATAAAAGCGATTAAATAAATAGGCGGCCACCCCGCCCATTATAATGCCCCCAAAGACGCCCGTATCCATGGAGGGGAGGCCTAAGATCATCTGTAAACTACCTCCCCCGGAGTGACTGCCAACCTCAAAGCCAAAAAAGCGCGAGCCCATCACACCCATGGAGGCGACCATCACTAAATAGCCCACGGCCGCCGATAGGCCGGCGGCCCCGTTATTTTTAGTAAAGCCTAAGGCTACCCCGACTGCAAATATCAAGGCTAAATTATTAAAAATAACGCTCCCTCCGGCGTCCATTAATTGAGAGACGAGAGGGGGCAAAAAAGAGAAGTTAGAAACGCCCAAGCCCTTTAATAGACCGGCCACCGGCAAAATAGCCACCGGGAGCATAAGCGATTTGCCAATTTTTTGCATAAAGCCGGAGAGGTTTTTAAACACCTTAGGCCTCCTTTCCTAATTGCGTTTGCTCAAAGCTCTTAAGACGCTCTCTTACTTCAGCGGCCGTAGCTAGACTTAATAGTTCACTAGCCAATTGCTGACACCGCGCATAAGTTAGCCGCCTGACCCTCCCCTTAATAGAGGGGATGGCTGCGGCACTGACGCTAAGCTCGTCCACTCCAAGGCCAATTAGGGCCGCTACGGCCGCAACGTCTCCAGCTAGGCCCCCGCAGACCCCAACCCATTTATTATTAGCGTGAGCCCCGCGGACGCTTTTTTCGATTAATCTTAAGACTGCCGGGTGAGCGGCGTCGGCCATGGAGGCTAATTTAGGATGCCCCCTATCAATAGCTAAGCAGTACTGGGTCAAATCGTTAGTGCCAATAGAGAAAAAATCAGCCTCTTTAGCCAAAAGCTCAGCTAAGATAGCTGCGGCCGGCACTTCAATCATCACCCCCACTTTGACGCTATCGGTTATATTTAAGGCCGCTTTTTCCTCCATCACAATGGCTTTAGCTTTTATTAATTCTATTTTAGAAGTAACCATGGGAAACATTATGTGGAGGCGGGCAAACTGCGCGGCCCGCAAAAGGGCCCGAATCTGGGTCCTAAAGAGCCCTTCGCCCAAAATGTTTAGGCGCAGGCCCCGTATCCCTAAAAAGGGGTTAACCTCTCTTTCCATCGGTAAATAGGCCAAAGGCTTATCGCCGCCCACGTCTAAAGTGCGGGCCACCAGATCTCTTTGGGGGCCTAAGGCCTTAGCGATGGCCACGTACATGCTGATTTGCTCTTCTTCGCTCGGGGCTGAGGCCCGCTTTAAAAATAAAAATTCCGAGCGCAATAGCCCGACCCCATCTCCACCTAAAGTGGGGACCTCGTTAGCCTCTTCCACTCCTCCTATGTTAGCTACCACCTTTATGGTTCGGCCATCTATAGTTGTAGCCGGCTCTAAGGCCTCTTTTAGTTCTTTCTCTCTTTTAACTTCAGCTTTTTTTCTCTTTTCGCGCACCTCATTTAGTTCGCTCTCAGTGGGATTTAAGCGTAATAACCCCTTATCTCCATCTAAAATAACCTCTTGTCCGTCTTTTAGTTCTAAGGCCCTCCTATCTATGGCGGCCACGGCGGCGATAGACATGGAGCGGGCTAAGATAGAAGCGTGAGAAGTAGCACTTCCGCCTAAGGTGCAAAAGCCAACCACCTTGGTTTTATCTAATAAGGCCGTATCCGACGGGGTTAAATCCTCAGCTATTAAAATAGAACCGGGCGGTGGAGCGACTCTTTGCTTTTTTATTGGAGCTAATCGTGAAAGCACCCGATAGCCCACATCTCTAATATCGTTGGCCCGACCAGCCAAGAGTTCGTTTTTTAGATTAGCTAAGCTTTGGGCTTGTAAGGTAAAAGATTCATTCCAGGCTAAGGCTGCGCTTTTACCCTGTTTCATGACTTGCTCTGCCCCTTCTAAAAGCTCTGGATCGTCTAAGAGCTCTCTATGGGCGGCAAAGATGGCCGCTTTATCTGGCTCTGAGCGCCTTCTGAGATTATCTTCTAGCGTATCTAGCTCCTTTTTAGCTTCTTCTAGGGCCTTTAAAAGCTTTTTATTTTCTATCTCCAAGCCTTGACCATTTTCTTCAATATTGTAGTCAAGGATTTTTAGCTCAAAGATTTGGCCGGCCACTAAGCCCGGGGAAGCCGGCACCCCCTTGAGGACGTTAGCTTCTAAACTTTCTTTGGGAATCTCTATTAAAGCCGGGACGGCTATTGGGGGTGACTTAGGAGGGGGAGCTAAAGCGTGGATATTGTCGCCTAAACCGGCTAGAGTTAAGGGCACTAAGGTATCTAACGCCATTTGGGCGTCATTACCGCTTGCGCTAAAAATTACCTTATCGTGAGCAGCTACTTCTAGGCCTAATATGGCCACTAAACTTTTAGCATTGGCCTCGCGATTATTTTTTATTAACTTAATATCCGAGGTAAATTTTTTAGCTCTCGTCGCTAACACGGCCGCAGGTCTAGCGTGGAGCCCGGCCGGATTGGGGATATCAATAGGAATGGAGGTTATAATCGCTTGGGGGGCGCTAGAAAGGCTTTTTTCGCCTTCGCTCTTAATCTTTAAGACCAAGGCCCTAGTCACCCCGGCTTGAGCTAGGCCCTTAGCTGGTAAAAAAGAATCTACCTTTTCGGAATTAACCACCACCATCATGGTTAGTAAGCTTAAAGCCTTATGGGCTAAAAAAGAAGCGTCAAAGGCAATTAGCGGGCTACCTACCTCCACCTCCTGACCGTGGTTTATTAGAGGGGTAAAACCTTGGCCCTTTAAGAGCACTGTCTCTAGCCCAATATGCATCATCACCTCTAAACCTTCAGGGGTAGCTACCGTTAGCGCGTGACAAGCGCCATGCAACTGGCCAATCCTACCTTGACAGGGCGATAAGAGCACTTCGTCGATAGGATCGATGGCAATACCGTCGCCAACTAATTTTTGAGCAAAAGTCGGGTCGGGAACTTGGCTTAAGGGCAATATCGGCCCTGAGAGGGGGGCGATTAAGGCTAGAGAGTTGGCGGAGGGCATAATATTCTCCTAAAAAATATAGGCTGTTGACATCCTCCCCTCCCTTAAGCAAGGGGATTAATACGCCACCTAAAACGGAAGGCCTTCAAGTTTGTTAGAAGGAGGCTCTTTTTCGTCGGCTGGCTTGTAGGCCAGGTCCTCTTTAGGCTTTAAGCTGTGGTCTAGCCGGCCATGAAAAAATTTAAAAGGCCGATTAAATCGGAGTTATTTTCGTAACCACCAGCTAGGGCCTAAATTCCGCTTAAAGCCTAGGCGATTACCTTTTTCGCACGATCGCATTCCAGACAATTTTGGTTTATACACCTTGGTAACCGTTCACCATGTCTTTTTTTCCCCACGTTGCGGCTGGTAGCGACTTTC
>JAITQT010000054.1 GCA_031288745.1 Deltaproteobacteria bacterium | reverse complement strand
AGTCAAGAGCAAAATATAAGCTATAAGAAAATAATTATGGGATATAGCATACCTAAAGGATTAAAAAATAAATTCTGCCGTCTTAGAGGCTGAGGGGTTTTTGCGCTACGATCAATGTTGGGAACTAGGAGATAAGCTTAGCCAGGTCGAGCTGACTAATATGTTGCAAGAGTGGAAAAAAGCTCCCAACACCGCCTAGTTAGCCGTACAGACCAGCCTAAATTTTACATCAAGCTTTAAAAGATTTAGATAAAGCGTTTAATATTTTTTAGTTATTTGTGCCTAGTGTCCGTTCACAAATGTGAACGTTTAATGGCCCGTTCACAAGAGAGAACGTTGCGGTGCTAAGCCTATTGAAAGGGACGACACATACCGCAACAATGTAGCTCCCTATAGGAGCTTAGTAATTTTTACATTAATCCAAGTTAAAATATATGGTTGGAGCAGAGAGCTAAGTAGAAACCTCAAAAGAACTAATGTTAAGATCTTACAGGGTGCTCGAAGCGCAAAAAGTCACCTTTATCAGTCCTTAAAATTGTAACAGGGCCTTATTACTAGTTAATTTTTTAGACTACTTTGTTTTTAAGGGGTTTTTGCGCTTCGATCAAGGGTATGCTAAAACTTAATTACAACTCGAAAGTCGCTACCAGCCGTAACGTGGGAAAAAAAGACTTGGTGAACGGTTACATATCCCTAAAGTAAAAAAAGAGAGCAGTTCGCGATTGCGTTAGCTCCTCAATTGCCAAACAATTTAAAATCGACGAGGTCATTAACCGTATTAAACTATTAAAACCTGGTGGGCTTCGATGTCATAACAGCCGCTAAATTAAAGGGATTAAAAAAACGTTACTATTTCAATAGAAGCCGGCGGCTTCTATTTTTCAATCTAATCTCAATTAGACGGGCCTAAGCCTTTAGAAGCTCTCTTTCTTGCGTCTCTGTTATGGAGTATTCGCTCTTAAAGAGGCTAACTTCCTAATCGCTTTCAACGGCGAATTCTATAAACCCTATAAATGGCTATCGTAGAGTTGCTTCAGGTGGAGGATGTCAACAAATTGTACTAAGCTTTCCTTGGCGTCGCTGGACTTGGAATGGTCTTCTGTTACTAATAAGATTATGGCTAGGTTAGCCTATGACTTCTTTTTTAGGTCGTCTTACTTCCGGCTATAGCTGCGAAACCCCCTTAATTGACCTTAGAGGTCCGCTTTTTTTTCTAACTATAAGCCCATGAACTTGCGGTTCTAAAAGGCTAATCTAACTAAATTGGATGGTTTTGGGATTAAACTATGAACAAATCCTCGTCTTTCTTAACAGTTGCCCTTGGCCTCGCGTCCATAGTATTTTTTATTATTTCCTTTTCGTCTTCGTTTTTATTGGCCCAAACGGCGGTCCCGGAAACTGGGGCTAAGAACGAGACCTCGGGCCAACTCTCACCCGATAAGGCCCCAGATGGTTCCCCGCTAGCCTCTCCCGAGGCCTCCCCAGCGCCTGCCACTTCGGCAGCTACTAAAGATAAAGGGCCAACGGCCCCTAAAGCAGAGGGTGAAAAGCAAAAGGGCCCGGCCCCAATCTTACTAGTGGAGAATCCCGAATGGCTGGCTGGAGATAATAAACCTGGCTCGACTATTTCCCACGATTTTACCATTAAAAATCCAGGCGAGGCCGATCTATTTATTTCTGCGGTCATCCCCGGCTGCGGCTGCACTGTGGCTAAATTTAGTTCCTTAGTGCCCCCGGGTGGGGAGGGCAAAGTTACTTTGTCTATCGACCTTTACGAAGAGTGGGCTGGTAGAGATGTTAACAAATCAGCCACCATCCTCTCAAATGATCCGGTTAACCCTCAGCAGAGAGTAGTCGTTAGAGCTAAAGTAATGCCTAAAAGTTAAGCTTTAAACTTAAAAAGGAAATTTTTTTGCGAGTATTCGAGTATTAAAGTGCACATTCTTCTAACCAACGACGACGGTCTGGCGGCCGAGGGGCTTCAAGCAGCCTACGGCCGTTTAACAAGAGCCGGTCATAGGGTAACTGCCTGCGCTCCAGATCGCGAGCGTAGCGCCCACTCTCAGTCCATTACCTTGGGCCGCCCAATTTCCGCCCGTCCCAGAACCATGCCTGACGGGGCCGTGGGCTACTCAATTAGCGGTACCCCGGCTGACTGCGCCCATCTTGGCTATACAACCTTAGCTACCTCTCCCATTGATTTAGTCGTTAGCGGCATTAATAATGATACCAATCTAGGCTACGACGTTAACTACTCTGGCACGGTCGGGGCTGCCATGGAAGCGGCTGCGGCTGGCTATCCGGCTCTAGCGGTCTCGGTTGAAAAATCAGAGAGCTACGATTGGCCGCTGGCGGCTGAGATCTTATGTCAGGCAGTGGAACTCTACGCCGATTGGGCTATTCCTTCTGGGGTTCTGGTTAACTTAAATATTCCCAATATTATCTCCGATAGCACTTGGGTCTGGACTTCGGCTAATCCTTATCACGGTTTAGACGGCTATCGGCAAGTCTCGGCTAGCGCCGACGAAGTCTTAGAATTTTTGCGCATCCATAACGATAACCAGCGCCCTCCCGTGGAGGGCTCAGACGTAAGCTTAAGCCTTCAAGGTCGCATCACCCTTGCTCCTATAGTACCCATGGGCTTTGACCAAAAAACTTTAGAGAGGCTAAAAAATTTTCAACAAGTAGTGGGGGGCCGAGCCGTTGGCCAAAAATCCCTTTGAGGTTTTCGGCTTGACCCCCGAACTGGTGGACGATCTGACGGAGAAAGAGCTTTTCGGGGTCTTAAAAGCCGTATACCGCACTTTGCAAAAGAGTTACCATCCAGATACCAACCGGCGAAAGGCCCCCAACCCCTCGGCCAACGATAAGGCGGTGGAACTAAATCTAGCCTTCGAGGCCCTCGACCTAGAAAGAGCCCCGGCTTCGTTTAGAAAATATCGTCGCCTTTACCTCTCCCGCAAGCCTTCCAACGCTCAGCGCGACCTATTAGATCTTAAAACTAAGCTTGGAGTCCAGCTCCAAACTATCGATCGCCTGGCCGAAAACTTTCTGGGCTATTTGGCCGCTGGAGCCGACTGGGCTAGCGTGGCTAAAGGGCCCAAACTTCTTCCGATCTCAATAAAAACTAAAAACGTGTGCCTAGGGCTTTCCGACGTAGCCATCACCACTAATATTAAACAATCTTGCTGGCTCACGGGCACAAACTATAAGCAAATTGACATCAACTCTGAGGGGCGTCTGTCGGTTAAAGCCGTGGGCCGGGCCCGCTTCGCCAAGGCTGATTACATTCACCTTTTGGGCTGCGTGCCGGTCAATAAGCTCGACCTTCCCCCAATCCTAGAGCGCCGCCCCTCTAGTTTTTTTAAGAGTCCGGCCCTCAACATTGGTGAGGGGGCCAAACCAAAGCTATCGGTAGCCAATCTCATTAGCCAAGATAATTTTAAGCGTTACGTCCTCTTCTCCCTTATTCCCACCTTTATGGAGCGCTCTTACCTATTTTCCCTTAACCGGGCTGAGTTTGAAAATAGTGGCCTGATTACCTTGGAGGGGGTCATAGTTAAGATAGATTTAAAAGCTTAACCGTTCACCAGGCTTTTTTTCCACTACCTTCGACCGGCGCTGATTTTAAAGCTGAAATAGAGCTTTTCTCTCGCTTAAAGATCTTAACCATGATTTTTGGGTACTTCTCCTTAGGTCAGTATGGCCGGGAGATAGATTTATTCAGCTAATCTAAAAGTGCGACTCTACCATTGTAAATTTAGTAACTGTTCACCAAGTCTTTTTTTCCCCACGTTGCGGCTGGTAGCGACTTTCGAGTGGTAATTAAGTTTTAGCATACCCTTAAGTTCTTAACATTAGTTCTTTTAACGTTTCTACTTAGCTCTC
>JAITQT010000048.1 GCA_031288745.1 Deltaproteobacteria bacterium | reverse complement strand
GCCAGATTTCTGTCTCCCGGGCGGCTTTGAGTATCAAGACGCCCTAGATAAGGAAGTCCACGCTTGCCTTAGCGGCGGTAAGGCCCCCAAAGAAGCCTTAGATGACGCAGCTAAGGCCTTTGAGCGTATTACTCGAAGAGTGGGTAAAGATAAGGCTAGGGAGAGCTGGTTTAAGCTGACTGAAAACCTTTCGGCTGATATTAAAAAGGCCACTGGCCGCGATTCCTGGAAATTATAAGCCATTTTTTTCATCTTAGGCCTCCGCTTCGGTCGCAATAAATCGAGGCGAGGGCCTTAATGATAACTTTTATAGCTATATTAATATTATTGATTAAACTTAAATTTTAAGCTTGTTCTTTAAACATAGTCATTATTAAGCCTTCGAGAATAATCATGAGTTCCTTAGCCGCCTCAGCGCCCCTAGATATCCAAGAGCCAGCCGAGGGCCAGAGGCCTAGCCTTAGCTCCTCTGAACCTAATCTTAGAAAACCGCCTGGGCATCAGGGCCGCTTTTTTACTGTGCCTGGGCAGATAGTTTCTTTAATCGTGCTCATCACCCCTTTGCTGGTGGCGCTCTACATGAGCTTTACCGACTGGTCGCCTACTCGCTCAAGCTTAAAGGCGGCCGCCTTTGTGGGTTTAGAAAATTACAAAGAGCTTTTAATCTATGATAACCGCTTTTTGGAAGCTATTTTAAGAACTCTTCTCTTAGCCTTAATTTGCCTCTCTCTAGAATTTGTCTTAGGGCTTTCTTTAGCTGTTTTGTTTCTTAGAAATTTTAGGGGTAAAAGCTTTCTCTTTTCCGCTTTTCTCACCCCCATGATGGTGCTCCCCGTGGTCGTGGGTTACACCTTTTGGATGCTCTTTCAATCAAACGGCCCTATCAATCAAATTTTAACTTTAATCGGCCTAGGGGCGATCGAATGGTTTAAGAGCCCGGCTTTAGCCTTTAGCGCGGTGGTTATTACCGAGGTCTGGCACTGGACCCCCTTATTTTTTTTAATCCTCTTATCAGGTTTAAATAACGTCCCAGAGAACCCCATTAGGGCGGCAGTTATCTTGGGGGCCTCACCCAGAAGGCTCTTTTGGAAAGTCGTCTTTCCCATGCTAAGGCCAGTTATCACGGTAGCTTTCGTTATTAGGGCCATGGAGATAATAAAGATATTTGACGAGGTCTTTTTATTAACTCGCGGAGGACCGGGCTCGTCAACTGAGAGCATTAGCTTATATATCTATAAACTTGCCTTTAACGATTTTCAGCTAGCCTACGGGGCTGCGGCCGCCTTTATCGTTTTGACCGCTTCATTAATCATGGTCCACTTTCTCTTAATGCCGGTGCGAGAGCAACTGCTAGATAAGGGGCGCTAAGATATGCTTAAATCTAAATTAACTTTCGTAACTGCCGCTCTTTTATTTATAGCCTTAATTTTTACTCTCTTTCCAGTTTTCTGGTTAGTCTCGACCGCTATCAAGCCGCCCATTGATTGGAACGCCTCTCCGGCCATCTGGGTACCTAAAGAACCGACTATTATTAATTTTAAGACTCTCTTTGCCCCCGAGGCCATTAGGGCCTACGGGGTGGGCGGGGTCAGCCAGGCAGCCACTAAAGCGGTCTTAGGCTCTATCTTAGCTTCAGTGGTTGCAACCTTTATTTCTGTTTCTTTAGGCTTAATTTCGGCCATTGGGCTATCTCGCTATAGTCAAAGCACTTGGGCCACACCTTTAATTATCTTATCGGGCCGCATGTTTCCTCCAGCGGCCATAGCGGTCCCCTTTGTCATCGTCTTTTCCATGACCGCCTTAATGGATACTTTTACCGGCTTAATTGCTATATACGTGGCCGTAACCTTGCCCTTTTCCACTTGGATGCTTAAAAGCTTTATTGACGAACTACCTAGAGAAATCGAAGAAGCCGCCATGTTAGATGGAAAATCAAGGATTGCTGCTCACTTTACTGTAACTCTACCCTTAGTTAAGGGAGGGTTATTTGCCACCACCATGCTCGTTTTTATCTTAAATTGGTCGGAATATATGTTCGCCCAGGTCTTATCAAACACTAGGCTCTCAACGATTCCAGTGCAGCTGGCCAAATACGTCACCGCCACCGCTGGGACCCTCTACGGGGTCCAAGCCGCCCTAGCAGTCTTAGCCATGGCTCCCTTAATTCTTGGCGGCTACTTTATTCAGGGGCACCTAGCAAGAGGCATGACCTTTGGGGCTATTAAGAAATGATTGAATTAATAGATCTAACTAAAGAATACCCAGGGGCTACGGTCACCGCGGTTGATAAGATTAACTTAACTATCCACGAGGGGGAGACTATCGCCCTCTTGGGCCCTTCGGGCTGCGGTAAAACTAGCACCCTAAATATGATAGTGGGGCTAGAAAAGCCCACCTCGGGCGATATTAAAGTTAAGGGCCGCTCTATTATCGACGTACCCATCGAAAAGAGGGGCATAGGCTTAGTCTTTCAAGATTACGCTGTCTTTACCTCCATGACGGTCGAAGGGAACCTTAGCTTTGGTTTGGAGATGAAAAACGCCCCTAAAGATAAAATAAAGCAGACCGTACAAAAGACAGCGGCCTTACTCGGCTTAAGCGATAAATTAAAGCTAAAAGCTAGTAAATTAAGTGGCTCTGAGCTTCAAAGAGTAGCTATTGGTAGAACTTTGGCAATTGAACCCTCCATCCTTCTTTTAGATGAGCCCTTATCAAATTTAGAAGCTGAAGCTAGATTAGCTATGCGGCAAGAGCTTAGAAGACTGAGGCAAGAGCTGGGACTAACTATTATTTACGTCACCCACGATCAAGTCGAAGCCCTTTCTCTGGCCGACCGCATTGCCATTATGAATTTTGGACGCCTGATTGAAGTGGAAAAGACCTCCGTGATAGTTGAAAACCCCGCGGACGTTCTGGTGGCCCAGTTTTTAGGCTCTCCGCCCATGAACGTCTTAAAAGGCTATTTTCATAAAATCGACGGGGTCCTTTATTTTAGACAGTCGGGGGTCGACTTTCGTTTAAGCGGGGCCAGATTGCCTAATGAGGTGGAAGAGGGGAGTAAATTTTTCTACTTTTTAGGTCTTAAACCTGAAGACCTATCTTTAGGGCCTCAGGGGTCAGACAGCCATAAGAGCCTAATAGAGGCCCCAATTTCCGGGCTAGAGCGGCGCGGCTACGATTCGGTCTTAAGCTTTAATGTTAAAGGAATCGAACTAAAGTGCGAGGTCGATAGCGCCCAAAACCCTAAGCTAGGCTCTAAAAAGGCGCTTTTTATTAATCCTGAAAATATCGTCATCTTTAACCGCTCGGGCCGCCGGATGGATAAGCGGCTTCTAATTTCTTAAATAAAATATATATATTAATATAAATTATTTTTTAGTATTAATTTAGCCTCTTAATATAAACTAGTAAAAAAACGAAAGTAATGATAATGCCACAAAATAACCTAACTGTCGAGGCCGAGGGGGGGCTAAGGCTAGTTGAACTCTCGAAA
>JAITQT010000044.1 GCA_031288745.1 Deltaproteobacteria bacterium | reverse complement strand
ACAACAATTGCCGTCACTTAAGAGGGGCGACGGCTAGTAGACTTATCGCATTTCAGACTAAAGAAAAGGACGCCATTAATCCCGTGGCCTAACCCAGGGGGCTGCTGGCGAAAAAGAGGATGAATTTAAAAATAACTTTCCCCAAAGACCTATCAATTGATAAAGACAACGATAAAACTCCGGCCTATGTTCAACTCTCTCACATAATCAAAAAAGTTATCGCCAGCGGAGATTTTCCCTCCGGGGCCAAGTTACCCTCTGAAGCCTCCATAGGTCGCCATTACGGGCTATCGACCATGACGGTGAGGCAAGCCATAGGTTTGGTGGCCGAACAAGGCCTTTTAAGACGCATCCAAGGCAGCGGCACCTACGTGACCACCCCGGCTTGGACCCAAGCCAGCTTCACTTGGGACGGGCTGATGGAAAAGCTTAACGACCAAAGAAACGCTTCTTTGACCATTATCAAAGCCTCCATCACCAAAGCCGGGCCCAAAGTAGCCGAAAGCCTTGATTTAGATAAAGACGACAAGGTCATCCACTTAGTTAGGATGGTTAGTTACAAAGGCAAACCCTTTCTCTTAAACGAAAGCATTCTAAAATTTGACCCCAACGCCCCAATAGTTGAGGCGGAGCTGGAATTGTCCTCTCTTACCGGCTTATTTAGCGGAGAGGGTAACCACTATATAAAAAAAACTTTTTTACGCGTCGAGCCCACAGTTCTAAGTCACCAAGAGGTCTCTGTTTTAGAACTAGCGGGAGAGGAAACGGCCTTTAAGATAAACTATATTTTTTACGACTTCGACGACCTCCCCTTAGGCTCGGGTTGGTTTTTAACTCCCAGAAGGCATGCGGTTCTATCGACCAAAATAGGTCTGTGGGACCGGTAAGAGCCCCTTTTTGACTTATAGCTCAACTCCCTAGACCTTTTAAATCGGCCCGGCCTCGGCCCAACGGCTTAGGTAAGTGCTCTAACAAAAGCACAACTATAGAAATAAAGCCGGAGACCTTTTCCCATTACCTTATCTTTTATTAGCCTCGCAGCCCTTAAACCCTTTAAGGCTCAAGAGCGGCCAATAGTTTTTTTCATTGGTTTTTAAAATCAGCCTGGCTAAAATTATAAAACCCATCACTAAAGAGCGCTTAACTTATGCCCGAACGCAACGCCGGCCTCGATCGCCTTTCGGAATTAATCGTCTCTCTTAAAGACGACGGTTGCCTGCGCGTAACCAAAAAACTTCTCAACCAAGGGGTCGCCCCCACCGAGATAATGGAAGTTTGCCAAAAATCACTCATTGATATAGGTAAAAAATACGAATCAGGCGAATATTTTATCTCTGGCCTTATCATGGCCGGAGACATTATGAAGCAAATCATAGACCTAGTCCTACCCTGGCTTGATAAGCGAGCGGCCCCGCCGAGCCGAGGACGGGTCCTAATCGGTACCGTGGCCGGGGATATCCACGATTTAGGTAAAAACATGGCCGGGGCTATGTTAACCACCTACGGCTACGATGTCAAAGACCTTGGGGTGGATGTGCCCCCAGAGGTCTTTCTAGAGGAGGCCAAAATCTTCGCCCCCCACTTAGTAGGGCTATCTTCCCTTATGACTTCCGGGCACGGGGCCTTGGTTCAAACCGTTCAGCTACTAAAAAAATCCTTTCCGCCTAAGAATTGCCCCGTGATTTTCATATCTGGGGCCATGATCATCGAAGGAGTCAAAAAGCGCTCCGGGGCCGACTACCTAGTTAATAACGTGGCTGAAACTGTATTTCTATGCGAAAAAGTTATCAAAGATAAATTTATAAAAGATATAAATAAAAAATCTTCTAACAATACCTAATTTACAAATAAGACAAATACTAAACTTTTAAACTAAGAATTTTCGATTAAAATCTTTAAATCATCTTCAAAAGAACGATTAGTTATCCTTAAATCAAAAATTTTATTATTATATATAATATTTCCAACCGATAAAATACCTGCCTGGAGCAGTACATAAAGTAACTTTGGATTTTCAATATTAATATTGTAAGTTTTCATTTTAATTAATTTATATTTATTTAAATTAGATAGTATTTTTTGTTTTCCTTTTGAAATTTGATATATAAACTTATTTAAAATATCTTGACATTTTAAATTTTCAAAATTATTATTATTGATGATTTCAGAAATCTGGCCCGGATTAAAGACCTCGGTCTGACCATCCCAGCTATACCCTCCGTAATAATCTTCTATAAATTTAATTAAATCTTCAAATTTATCAAAATTACCTTTATTTGATGAAGTAAAATAGTTTTTATTTAATATATTTAAAAAATATTTATCAAATTCTTTTTTGGTAAAACCACAGACACTAGACATTCCTTTAAGAAGAGAAATATCAATAAAACTCTTTTCTCCACTAAATAAAGAGTAATCTATACAATTAAAAGTACTTACAGAAAAAACATATTCAATTTGATTTGTACTGTTTAAATCATACAAAAAAGAATAAAATTTATTTATTATACCTAAATTTAAAGATAAAAAAGAATTATCTTTAGTATACGCTTCGATTATAGGAAAGTCACTATTATCAATAAGTATTGAAGCATTCATTTTATAGTTTTTTCTGATTTTCAAAATTAAATCAGAAAAAACTTCTATAAAATTTTTATTATTAATTAATTTTATTTTAAATTTAGATGCATAAAAATTAACAGTAGATATTATATTATAATTTAATGAACTACCAATAGCTTTATATAAGTTTTTAAAATCAAATTTTAAAACAGGACCAAATTTACGATAATTTACTTTATTTTGTGCGTATGTATTTTTAAATATCTTATCGTCACCATTAAAAAAAGTCTCAATTGTATCTAAAAAAAGACTTTTCCCAAATCTAGGAGGCCTAGATAAATGGAAAAGTCTATAATTAGTGTCAAATATTAATTTTAATATATATTTTGTTTTATCGACATACATATTAGTATCTTTTTTTAATTCTCTAAATAGCACTATAAAATACTTTCTTTAAAATACGTAACCGTTCACCAAGTCTTTTTTTCCCACGTTGCGGCTGGTAGCGACTTTGGAGAGGTTTCTACTTAGCTCGGGGCATCAACCATATATTTTAACTTTGATTAATTTTGATCGAAGCCCAAAAAGTCACCTTTATCAGTCCTTAAATTTGTAACAGAGCCT
>JAITQT010000487.1 GCA_031288745.1 Deltaproteobacteria bacterium | reverse complement strand
TTACTAATGAAGAATTATTGGGGGAGATGAAACGTTACTACAACGGCTTTTGTTTTGACGCCGAAACGTTGGTCTATAACCCATTTTCCACTTTACGCTTTTTTGAAGAGAAAAAATTTCCAGCTGTGCAATTTGACGATGGTATAGTCTAGCAAGCCGCTTAGCCAATTTTGACCGACTATCACTTTTAAACAAATTGGCGCAATCGCCATTAAAAAAGAAGAATTTAAGATTAACCAAAAAATTAACTCTGTCTAGTTAATGATAGCGTTTTAATGCACTATAGATTGAAAATTATCAGCTCCAAGAATAATGTACCTCTTAACAATTTCAAATTAGCCTGCTATTGTACCAATTATCATCCGCATTTCTACTTTATATTGGTTTGCGAAATTGTGTCCGTTAACCAATGTAAACGTTTAAGGGCCCGTTCACAAGAGAGAACGTTGCGGTGTCAAACCTATTGAAAGGGAAGACACGTACCGCAACTATGTAGCCCCCTATAGGAGCTTAGTAATTTTAACATTAATCCAAGTTAAAATATATGGTGGAGCACAGAGCTAAGTAAAAACCTCAAAAGAACTATTGTTAAGCTCTTAAGGGTATGCTAAAACTCAATTACAATTTGAAAGTCGCTACCAGCCGTAACGTGGGGAAAAATGATTTGGTGAACGGTTACGCGAAATTCAAGTAATTTGGTCGAAAAGGCTAACAATGTGGTTGTAGCAAAACGTCAAAAGAACAATGGTATGAGCTGGAGTGTTGAAGGAAGTACCAGCCTAGCAACCGTTACTTGTGTTAGAGCCAATGACAATCTTAAAAGCTGGACTGAAAATAAATCCATCCCTTTCAAGCTGATTCCTTACCCAGCTAAAGATGCGGCTCCTCCACTGGCTGAGGCAGCCTAAGTTTCCAATTGCACAGTTGGCAATATTCTTCAAATATTGTCATACTAATCTGTCATAAACATCACAGAGCAAGCTGGATGTGGGAAAACCTCATGTTAGGTAAGGGAAACGGAGTTATACCCAGGACCGAAAACATTTGCCGCGCCATGGCACCTCCAGCCGCAATCTGCCTTTGAGGTAAAAGTTGAAACCAGCAAATCATTATCGGTCGTCAGTATATAAGCCACAGCGCCCTTGCTGTGACCATACCAGATGATAGAAATGCGGGGTCGTCCCGGCCGCCGTAAAGGGCGGCCGGAGCGTGAACGAGGCTAGAGGAAGAAATTCGGTGGGTCCGCGAGAACGATAACCGAACGGCGTCGTTCAGGAGGGAATAGTAGCCCGGCGTTAAATTAGCAAATATTCTAACAAAAAAATATTCAGAATTAATTTGCCACTCTAGCCAGGCTTAAAATTTGGCGACTTAAAAAAATTACTTTTTAAGAAAATTGATAGATCCCCAAGTTTCTTAAAGGTTCTCATCGTTTAGGGTAATTTTTAGATAAGCCGACAAAATGGGTAAGGAAGATTATAACTTTTTTATCTATCAATTGTCAAGCCAATTTATTTTAAAAAAAAGTAAAAAAAATAATATGGATATTTAAATAAATTATTGAGCCCGTCAAGAGATTTTGGTGTCCTAGAGCACTACAGGCCGCAGCAAAGTACTTTTTTTTAAAATTTTGAACTATATTCATATTTTGAGCTAAAGCCATGGAATGATTAATCTTTAAGGTAATATTATTAATTAATTAATATAATGTCTTATTTAAGAGTAGCTATCAAACTCAAAAGCTGAAAAGAGCGTAAAACCATTCTTTTCAAGCTACATTGCCCCCTAGCTTAGTTAGGTGGTTTTTCCTCTGACAAAGGCAGCTTAGGTCAACGATTGCAAAGCTTAAAAAAATTGTAACCGTTCACCAAGTCTTTTTTTCCCACGTTGCGGCTGGTAGCGACTTTCGAGTTGTAATTAAGTTTTAGCATACCCTTAAGAGCTTAACATTAGTTCTTTTGAGGTTTCTACTTAGCTAGGTGCTCCAACCATATATTTTAACTTGGATTAATGTTAAAATTACTAAGCCCCTATAGGGGGCTACATTGTTGAGGTATGTGTCGTCCCTTTCAATAGGTTTAGCACCGCAACGTTCTCACTTGTGAACGGGCCCTTAAACGTTCACATTTGTGAACGGACACAAAAAATTTAAAGGCTTAAGAAAGCCAAGGAGGGGCCGGGGCATTGGTCAAAGGGCCATCGTAACCTGCAGCTCTTAAGACGAAAGCTAGGCGGTGGGCGTAGGTATGTTCTTTAAGCACTCTAGTCCTTGCTTTTAAGGCTTGGGCTCGGCCAGGCCTTGGGTCGAGTAGGTGGTTTTCCGCAGCTTGGGCCATTTGTTCGGGCTCTACCGCTAAACTTAATTCATCCTCATTAAAGAGGCCCTCGATTAAGGGTCGACTATCGACCGTCTGAAAGGCACCGCTAGCGGCTAGCTCAAAGGTCCTAGGGTTGACGAAGGCCCCGGAGGTATCAAAGCCATCAGAATCGGAAGAATGTATATTAAGATTAACTTCGCTTCCAGCGTAAATAAGAGCGATTTCAGATAGTAAGATCCTGCGGCCATTTTCAAAAAGAAAATCTATAAGAGGACTTTTAAGCCCCTCCCAGCCCGAGCCAAAGATTTTAAAGCCCTTGGCTAGATTGTTAATTTTAGACCAGCGTTTTTGCCAAAAATCGGTTAGAACTCGGCGGCGATTAGGGTAGCCGGCACCCATAAAGGAAATTTGAGCGCGGTAAGGCGTGGGAGGGGCTATTGAGGGCTTAAAAAAATCAGGATCAGCGGCCAAAGGAAGATACCAAGCTCTTTTCAAGCCCAGGCGCTTAACTATAGGAGCAAATAACGGCCCTTGGATGTGGAAAAATAGATCGTAGGCCGGGGCTAGATCGAAAACGTAGCTAAAGCGCCGGAAGTCTTCGACGAACCAAAAGGCGGTAAGACAATGGGGGAAGCGATCTTTAATTAAAATTAGGGTTTCGGGGAGAACGGGGGCCTGGGCTAGAGCTAGGAGTAAATGAGGCCTAAATTGTTCTATCTCTCTTAAGGTTATTTGGGAAGCCTCTTTAAAGATCGCTCCTACGGAAACCGAGCTTGGGTCCTTAACGGCCCTATCAGAAGCCACAGATAATTCTTCGGGCCAATCAATAGATTTAGTTTGAAGGCCTAAAGTTTGGGCGGCCCTAAGGGTAAAAAAGGTCGTGGCTAGAGAGCCCCCGGAAAGGGGCGGGACAATTAAGACTTTGGGGATTTGACTGGGCGGGCAATGGATAGGCTCAAAACCAATAATAAATTGTCTAAAGCCTAAAAAAGCCGCAGGGGCCCTGCGTTTGGCCGCTGGGTGGACTAAAAGGTGGGGGGTAAGGCTCAGAGGGGCTGAAAGAAGCCGCCAAGGGCCCCAAATTGTTAGCCTATTAGATTTTAGCTCTGAGCTTAGATCTAAGACAGCTAAAAGGGCTAAGGCCACCTCAGGATCGCTCTCAAAGGCCACGACTGGGTGGGCACCCTTTAAGGCCTCGGTTAGTAAGGCCGGTCCGCTTAAACCAAATAGAAAGACCGCTTCAGAGTTAATATCAACTCTATTAGTCTCTTGATAGTTAGAAGCCTTAAGGCCGGGCCAGGGGAGGGTTTTTTTTATAAGAGAGGCCGCTTGCGCCCCTGGATCCCGGCGAGAGTCTTGGGAGACGCCGTTGGCGATAAGGATTGGTAAGCTATCTTGGGCTAGAGTGGTAACAATTCTCTCAGAGGGCCGTCCGTGGCCTTCGAGCCAGGCTGCCGCCTCCGTTTGCCCTCCGGCTTTAAGGGCCGTAAGGTTATTATTAAGAAAAGGCTCTCTAGCAAACATAGCCCTAAAGCCCCAAAAGCTCTAAATTATAAAAGATCTAAGTTAACTCAAATCCCTAAAAGTTTAAGGATATAAGAAGAGTCTAGATGCGTTTCGATTAGATCGGCTAAGAGTTCGATGTCGCGTTCCCTTAAGGTTCGATAGTCTAGTTCCTCCGCAGCCTTTAAGCCGGCCCAACGCAAAACGGCAGCCGAGCCCTCGGGGCTCTCAAAGAGCCCGTGGAGATAGGTTCCGGCCACCCGTTCGTCTTGGCTTATAGCCCCATCTGGCCGGCCGTCCTCTTTAATTAGAAAAGGCCTTTTAAGGTCTTCCCCGCAAGTAACTCCGGCGTGGATCTCATAGCCCTGGGCCGCGGCGTTTTCAAAGGTTAAGCGAGCCTTTAGATTTTCTAGGCGCTTTTCCGGCTCTAAAACGGTGGTTAAATTTAAAAAGCCTAAGCCCGGACTTTGACCAGGGTTCGACTCCAGACCCAAGGGGTCGTCTATTAACTTTCCCAGCATTTGATAGCCGCCGCAAAGGCCTAGTAATTTTCCGCCGTAGCGCAAATGGATTTTTAAGCGCTCTAGCCAGCCCTCTTTGATTAAAAAAGCCAGATCGCCTCTAACACTTTTAGAGCCGGCTAAGATTATTAAATCTGCTGGCGGCGGCGTATCGCCGGGAGCGACAAAAGAGACCTCGACTTGAGGGTGGAGTCTTAGAGGGTCAAAATCAGTGTGGTTACTAATGCGTGGGGTAATGGGGATGACTACTTTTAAAGTCTCAGCCCCTTTTTGGGTCTGACGGCGATCTATTGCATCTTCGGCTTCTAAGTGAAAGCCGTATAGATAAGGTAAAACCCCTAAGATAGGTTTACCGCAGCGCTCTTCTAGCCAAACTAAGCCTGGATCTAGAATGGATTTATCGCCACGAAAGCGGTTTATAACGTAACCCCTAATCCTTTCTTGTTCGCTGGGGGTTAAGATCATGGTCGTGCCCAAAAGATGGGCAAAGACCCCGCCCCGCTCAATATCAGCTATTAGTAAGACCGGACAATCGACTATTTCGGCAAAGCCCATGTTGGCCACGTCTCCGGCTCTTAAGTTTATTTCAGCCGGGCTACCGGCCCCCTCGACGATGATAAAATCGTATTTTTTGCTTAAGCGCTCGTAAGACTCCAAAACCGCCTTTTGGGCCAGTGGTTTGTAGCGGTGATAAGCTACTGCCTCCATTTCCGTTAAAACCCGGCCTTGAATGATTACCTGAGAACCGGTGTCACTATTGGGTTTAAGGAGGATGGGATTCATGTCGCTTAAAGGCTCTATCCGGCAGGCCTGGGCCTGGACGGCTTGGGCCCTACCTATCTCTCCTCCGTCGGCCGTAACCGCGCTGTTGAGGGCCATGTTTTGAGGCTTAAAGGGGGCTACGCTATAGCCTCGGCGCTTTAGAAAGCGGCAGATACCCGTAACTAGGGTGCTCTTACCCGCATCCGAGGTGGTACCTTGGATCATTAAAGTGGGCATGGGGACTAAAGTCGTCCTCTCCGGTTAGCTTATTAATAATTAACGGCCTAAGGCCGGGCGGCGAGAGATACTAAAGGGTGGGGGAACCAAGGCAGAAAAAGGGGGTCGAAAGGGCAACCGAAAATTTATTTAAGATTAATTGGGCACTTTTTAGGGTTTATTTTAAACTATAATTTTAAAATTCGCCGGTTTATTGTAAGTTTATCTTCTTTTAAACCGGCGCGACTTAGGAAAGAAGTAACCGTTCACCAAATC
>JAITQT010000479.1 GCA_031288745.1 Deltaproteobacteria bacterium | reverse complement strand
CCGAAAAGAACTTATCTTTTATCTTAAAGTTTCAGACGTTTCGGGAGAAATAGGCCGTCTTATAGACGTTCACAGAGAAGGACTATTGATTTTAAGCCCTAAAAAGCTAAAAAAAGAGTCAGTCTATGATTTAAAAATTGAAACGCCCAAAAAACTCTGGGAGCAAAACCTTCGCCTCATCACGGCCAAGGCCCAGTGCATTCACGTTACTGCTAGCCTAACCCGACCCTATTGGGAAAACGGTTGTAAATTCCTAGAAATGGATAGTTTGACGCAATTAAATATCGAACTGCTAATCAATCTTTTCGCCATGCCCACTGATTCGGCCCAGGCCTAAAATTATATGAGCTTTTTTTTCGACATATTATTACTATCAACTGCCAAGATTTCAGCCGCCTTCGACTCTTTCTTCATTGGCTTTAGAAGGCTGATTTTCTATGCCAATAACTCGGCCGAAAATCTCCATCAGCTTCAAGCTGGTCTAAACACGGCCTCACAGGTTAACGACGCTAGTTTAAAATACTTCGTCTTACTTGGGGCCATAATTGTCCTCTCAGGTTTAATGGCTCTCATAATCCACTTTCGGCGTAAGAAGAACCGCCAAACTAAGGGCTGGAGTTCGATTACCAACAGCCAATCCATTTGGGAAGTGCTCTCTAGGGCCTTAGCTAGACAGGCCCATTTTACTCTAGATTTATACGAAGCTAATCGTACGGTCAGCTATAAAGGCGTTCTTTCAGGCCTTGAGGACAATTCCTTTTTGGTCTTAACCTTAGCCGATCCCCCTCCTTCTGACGCTGATTTCACCGATTTACCGGGCGTCTTGCATATTAATTTCAAGGCTGGTCCTAAAGAGCCCATAGAACACTATCAGTTCGCCACAAAGATCTTGTCCTTGCGCTTTGTTAAGGTTAACAACTGGCGAGAAGCTATGTTGGTGCTGCCGCTACCAAAAGTTATTACTAGTGCCCAACGGCGAAGCTTTTTAAGATTAGAACCCATTGGCGAACACGCTTTTTCTTGCGGCCTCTACACCGTACCAGAAGGCCCTATCCCCGATTTAAGTGCCCTTGAGGAAGTGTGCCAAGGCGACGTCCTCGATATCTCCATTGGCGGGGCTCAGTTAAAACTGCCCTCCAACGTAACTCTCAAGGAAACGCAGCGTTTTTTAGGTTTGATTACCTTACCGACCAACGAGCTAAATTTAGAGCTAACCGATCGCACCTTGGTTCTTCTCTTGCAGCTTCTAAGTCAAGAATTTGTGCAAATGGCATCTGATAGAGGTCAAATTTCCCACAATATCCTGAGAGTGCGCTTTTTAGGGCGCTATATGAAAGATAAAGTAAATAACGTTTGGAATTATCGCGGCTTAACCCAAATGTCTCTCGAAGATCTTTCCTATTGGATGCAAGCCTATCAACGCTTAATGCTAAAAAAGAAAAATAATCTTCTTCCCCCGCCCTCGGGTTCCCATCGCCCGCCCAACATGTTTCCGCCCTCCCCTCCTAAGCGTCCGCCGCTGAAAGAGGATTGATCATAATCTATAAAGCCCCCAATTAACATCTAAAGAGACTAGCCTTACAATAGAGACTTAGCTATAGTGGTTGAGGTAGAACTGTACCTGTAAGGTGGGGGCAGTGTCATCAATAATAACGATCTGGCAGGTCTGAGTTGTGTTCCAGAACCAGTCATAAAAGCCAGTCCCACTCTGGCGAAGATGGGTTTCGGCCATGTCTATAAGACTAAACTACTTTCCTCCTTTTCGGCTCTCCTTAAGTTGTGTACATTGGGCAAAACCTAGCTAATTTTAGGAGACCTTAGTCGGCTTTTTTGACCAAATTGGCTCAGCCCGTTAGCTCCAAATAATATTTTTGGGCCAAGACCCTTTCGTCTTCTAAAGTGGTTATCTCTCCGTCGAGCCTAGCCTCCCTAAGCTTAGTTAAAACCTTTTGGATCATTGGGCCCGAGGGGAGCCCCAAGGCTAACAAATCCGCCCCACCGCACAAAGGTTTAACCCGGCGATAGGTCGAAAGATAAGCCGCTCCAGCCCTATCTAAAGTTTCCCCAGGGCTCTTGGCCATCAAAAAGAGGACTGACGGCCAACTTAGAGGCGATAACAGCTTATCAATTTCGCTAGGTTTAGGCTCCCCAACAGGCAAGCGCCGGCGATAATAATTTAGAATCATCTCGATTTGAGGCCTTTCGGAGAAGGCTAGCTTCGCTGCCTTTTTAAAAGAATCCAAATTATCTATTATTTTACTTAAATCTTCCTGCGAAAGATTTTCAGTCAGAGCCAATAAAAACACCAGCCAAAACAATTGGGAGCGGCTACCAAAGGTTAGAAAAAACCAATCTCGCACTCTAATTACTTGCTTAAGTAAATCTCTTTGAGGTTTATGGAGTTTAATGTCAGGATGAATTATGCTTAAAAGGCCTAAATCATTTAATCTCTCTAAAGCGGTCAAGGCCTCAGGCTCTTCAAATATTAATCTTAACTCAGTTAAAACCCTTCTGGGATGAAGGTTTTTAAAAAAACCTCCCTTGAGCGCGTTATCAATTAAAGCTAAAGTCATCTTACTAATCTTAAAACTAAGCCTGGCGGCAAATCTGGCCGCCCTAAAAGCCCTGGTGGGGTCTTCGATTAAACTTAAGCTATGCAACACCCGAATCAGGCCTTCTTTAATATCTTGGTAACCTCTAAAATAATCGAACAATCGCCCGAAATCCCCCTCATTGAGGCTCAAAGCTAAGGCGTTGA
>JAITQT010000469.1 GCA_031288745.1 Deltaproteobacteria bacterium | reverse complement strand
AGTTGACCGAGTCCTTGGGCCTTTTTGTTATTTTCTTTCTCTTAATTGTCTACCTTTACCATTTTGGCCGAAAACCCGGTCAAGCGATGTGCCTTTATTTGATTTTTTCAGGCCTTTTAAGGTTTGCCGTTGATCTACACCGGGGCGATTTTAGGGGCCCGCCGCTGTGGGGCTTAGCCCCCACTTCGTGGACGGCCTTGTTAGTCTTGGGCAGCGGGATAGTATATGGGGCCAGGTTACGCCGAAAAAAAGCCCCTAGTAAGGTTGAGGCTACAGCAAAGCGAGATAATACGTAGCCACGAATCAAAAAACTGGCCTTAGGCCAGTTTTTTGACTTTCTTTTGACAAAATTGATAACCCCAAACATGACCTAGGCAAAAGGTTAAATTAATTTAAGGACGTCGTTAAGAGCCTCTATGATGTCGTCTATGTGCTCAAGGCCAATAGAGAGTCGGATTAGATCTTCACCCAGACCACCGGATTGCTGGGCCGCTTTGGAGAGCTGAGAGTGGGTGGTAGAGGCGCTGTGAATTATTAGACTTTTAGCATCGCCTACGTTAGCTAGCAGACTAAAAAGTTTTATGTTGTCAGCTAACTTAACGGCTGCTTCACGCCCCCCCTGGACCCCAAAAACCACCATGCCGCCGCAGCCGTTGGGGAGATATTTTTGGGCCAAAGCGTGCGAAGGATCGCCTTCAAGCCCCGGATAACGCACCCAGTCAACCTTAGGGTGGTTGTTAAGATAACGCGCCACCGCCAGGGCGTTTTCGCTGTGACGGGCTATTCTTAAAAACAAAGTCTCCACGCCTTGCAAAAAGAGCCAGGCCGCATCGGGGGCTAGGGTGGGGCCTTGATTGCGAAGGCCCACTGTTCTAAGCCTTAAGACGAAGGCCACTGGGTTTAAAGGCCCGAAGTCGTGTCCAAATCTTAGACCATGATAGCCTCTATCGGGGAGGTTATAGAGGTCAAACCTAGGGTCGGTCCAGTCGAATTTACCGGCGTCGACAACAGCCCCGCCTATGCCAAAGCCGTGCCCTCCTATCCATTTGCTTAAAGAGTGGATGACCACGTCGGCCCCGAATTCTATGGGCCGTAAAAGTGGGGGCGGGGAGAAGGTTGAGTCGACGATTAAAGGCAGGCGGTGTTTTTTAGCAATTTCGGCGTATTGTTCTAAATCGGCCACGTCGAGTGCGGGGTTACCGATGGTTTCGATAAACAAGGCTCTGGTCTTAGAGTTTATGGCCTCGTCGGTGGCCTGAAAATCATTAATGGGGACAAAGCGGACTGTAATATTGTTTGACTGGGGTAAAATTGCGTCAAACATGGTGTAGGTTCCGCCATAAAGGTTAGCAGCGCTGACTAGTTCGTCTCCAGTCTTAAGGATGTTGGTTATAGAAAAATAGACCCCCGAGGTGCCGCTCGATAGAGTTAGAGCAGCCGCGCCGCCCTCTAGAGCGGCTAGGCGCTTTTCTAAGACGTCGTTAGTGGGGTTCATTAGCCGGGCGTAAAGATTACCAAACTCTTTAAGAGCGAAGAGATTGGCCCCGTGCTCGCTATTGTTAAATTTATAAGCCGTAGTCCTGTAAATAGGAACTGCCCTAGCGTTAGTGGCGGGATCGGCGTCGAGTTGGCCGGCGTGGACGGCTAAGGTTTCTAATCGGTAGTGTTTATCTGTCATCTTCTTTCTCGCAGAGAGTGCCCTAGGGTTTAGCGGAAGCGGGGTTAGCTTTCTTTATAAAGGGTGTAAAAAAAGGACTATTTATAGTTTAAGAATATGTTTAATAAATAAATATGAATATTAACATTTATTAAAAAAAAAGATTTATAGTAAAGTTTTTCTGTAATTATTTTCGAGTTTTATTTTTTTAGTTATTTAATTATTAAAAAGTATAACATTGTAGACGGTCATTGTCAAGGGTATGAGAGAGTTTGGCGTTCTAGGTGGCTAGAGGTTTACTGGGCGGCGGGATTTTTTCAAATGGGCCCGAAACGCCTGCGCTCGCTAGAAGCTTAAACTTGATTGAGGCTGGAAATTTTTCTCAATAAGCCTTAAAATCAAAGACGAAACTTTAGTTTTAGGGTAAGAAAGCCAATCTTTATAATCATAAGGGGTAGGGCTGGAGTATTGAGGCAAGATTTATTCACGATTAAGCTTATTTATCGGGTGTAGGGTAGAGAGTGAATTTGAGCCTTTGTTACTGAAAATAGATGCCGGCCGCAAAACCACTAAGTCTCTCTCTTGAACGCGTCGAAGAAGATTGTAACGTATACAGCGGCTAAAACAGTTCTATCGCTGCGGATGAAGAAGCACCTTTAATGGCAATGTACACAACTTAAGAAATTTCCAAACGGAAGACTTTTTTAAACCCACCCGGTTCGTATTTAGTTAGACTTTACCTAACTAAATAAGGTAGCCTATTAGCCATTCAACCACAACATATTACTAGAACTGCAGACGGCCATAACTTTGTCAAAAAAATTATTTCGTTGTACTGCTAATATCACTTTGATTTTCTGTTAGTAACCCAATGTCAACAACTTAAGGAAACAAAGGGTCACCCGTAAAAAAGCTACTCTAAGCGAAAAACCCATGTTGGCAGACTATCTTCAGTACTAGTAATATGTTGTGGTTGAATGGCTAATAGGCTAGCTTATTTAGTTAGGTAAACGTCTAACTCAATACGAATCGGGTGGGTTTAACAAAGTCTTCCGTTTGAAAATTTCTTAAGTTGTAGACATTGGTTAGTAACCCCCAAAATTCTTTGGGAGTGGGGGGTTTTTGCATTTTCATCTATCTTATGAATAATTCATTAGAGGTTTAAACCTCTTTATATTTGAAAAGACGCCTTTTCCCCATAATCTTGCCAGCTATTTTTTGCTTTAAGGGTATCGGTCCTAGGCTAAACTCTTTACCGCTAGCCAGGAAAACCGTTGTTTTAGCTAGTGAGAACTAGGGAAAATGAGAAAATTAGTAAAGACAGTTAATCCAGAAGCCTTTGGCTATACATTACTATAGTGTTTAAGGGTTATTGCTATAGGGTATAGCGGTTAGGCTAGCCGTTAAACCCTGCTATTTCTGTCCTTAGCGAGGATCATATTGTATTAGTAATTTTTGGTTTCCGTAAAACATCTCGCTGGATTACTGATTTTATCAAAGAATAATTTTTATGTAAAAAAAAATCAGATTTCGCTTTAGGTCTAAAATGAGGCGAGAGTACTCCAAAAATCTCAGAAAACAAGGGGGGTTACGAAAGAGTGGGGGAGAGTGACCCCAAAGTCCTATCACTGGTGGAGTTCCGGCGGCTTGATAATCTTGTGATACTAATTTATTATAATGACGCTATTAAAGCCTCACCCAAATATGGCCCATGGCCTGGCCAGGTTTAAGTAAAGCCTAGTGCCTAACTCCCCGTCTTTATGTCGATTTCACGTGCGCTGTGGAAAGGCGCATTTTACCTAGGAAGCTGAAATGCTCCCCCGGCAACTCTACTGTTCCGGCCGGTAACAACCCTGGAGGCCATGGAGGTAACAATATGGTCTGAGCCCTTGGTGTAAAGTCCCGTTTAGCGG
>JAITQT010000383.1 GCA_031288745.1 Deltaproteobacteria bacterium | reverse complement strand
CGACTCCATATTCAGAGATTTTTTTTCGAGAGGGGTTTTTGCGCTACGATCAACATTAGTTCTTTTAAGGTTTCTACTTAGCTCTCTGCTCCAACCATATATTTTAACTTTTTAACTTTGATTAATGTTAAAATTACTAAGCTCCTATAGGGGGCTACATTGTTGCGGTATGTGTCTTCCCTTTCAATAGGCTTGGCACCGCAACGTTCTCACTTGTGAACGGGCCCTTAAACGTTCACATTTGTGAACGGACACTTTAAAATCAATTATTATTAAACTATATTATGGAGAAAAATTTGGATTTAAGTTCTAAATTAACCAGAGCAAAAATTAAAAATTTGTTTGAGGCTGGTCAAGCCGCTGGCCCAGTCTTGGTCCAAGGCTGGGTCAGGACCCGCCGGGATGCGAAAGCCCTATCCTTCGTTGAAATTAACGACGGCTCTTCTTTGGCTAACCTTCAATCGGTCATAGAGGAAGATAGCCCGGCTTACGCGGTGATTAAGGATTTGACTACCGGAGCTGCGGTAAGCCTAATAGGCCTCTTTGGTCCTAGTTTAGGCTCTGGCCAGCGCTTTGAGCTAAAGTGCCTTTCCGCTGAGATAATTGGGCCGGCCGGGCTAGATTATCCGCTCCAAAAAAAGCGTCATACCGACGAATACCTTCGAGAAATCGCCCATCTGAGGCCTAGGACCAATAAGTTTGGAGCCTTAACTCGCCTTAGGAGCCAGTGCGCTTGGGCGGCCCATGATTTTTTTAGGCAAAGAGGCTTTTACCACGTCCATACCCCCATCGTAACCGGTAGCGATTGTGAGGGGGCTGGGGAGGCCTTTAGGGTGACCACCTTGCCTGATGGTCAAAACGCGGGCCCGGAGGATGATTTTTTTGGCCGCAAGGCCTGGTTAACAGTCTCGGGGCAGTTGGAAGCCGAGATGCTGGCCTTAGCCCTTGATAGAGTCTACGTCTTTGGTCCGGCCTTTAGGGCGGAGAACTCTAATACTTCTAGGCATGCGGCCGAGTTTTGGATGATAGAGCCGGAGGCCTCCTTTTTTGATCTTAACGACGATATGCTCTTAGCCGAAGATTTTATTAAATATTTGGTTAATCAAGCCTTAAACGAAGGCCAAGCCGATTTAGAACTCTTCGATCGCTTCGTGGAGAAAGGTTTGATTGCTAGGCTCGAAAATCTAATTAAGTCAAACTACGTTAGAGTAACTTACGCCGAGGCTATAAAAAGATTAGCCGCTCTACCCCAAAGCTTCGAGCGGCCCCCTACTTACGGGGCTGATTTGGCGAGCGATCATGAAAAGGCCTTGTGCGAGATTTTTGGGGGCCCGGTTTTTGTTTACGACTATCCTAGCGCCATTAAGCCTTTTTATATGAGGCTCTCAGATGATTCTAAGACTGTGGCGGCTATGGATCTATTGGTCCCTAGGGTGGGCGAATTAATCGGCGGCTCTCAACGCGAGGAGCGCTTAAACGTTTTATTGGATCGGATGAGCTCTTGCGGTTTAAAAACGGAAGATTATTGGTGGTATATTGATTCCAGGCGCTGGGGTAGCGTTCCTCATTCGGGTTTTGGTTTAGGCTTTGAGCGTTTTCTGATGATGCTAACGGGGGTGAATAATATTAGGGATGTCTGCGCCTTTCCGAGAACGCCTAATAATTTAGAATTTTAGTTAGTTTTTTTTAGTGGGTTAAAGACCCATTTTATATATGGAGCGACATATGTCTTTAATCGTGGGTATGGCCGGTAAAGGCGGGGTTGGTAAGACCACTATCGCCGGAATGGCTGTTCGCTATTTAGCCTCTATTGGAAAAGTGCCTATCTTGGCCGTCGACGCCGACTCTAACGCTAACTTGGCCGACGTGCTGGGCATGAGTTATGATCGGACCTTAAGCGACGCTAGAGAGGAGATGAAGTCCTCAGTTGGCGACGTCTCTATTACTAAAGATGTTTTAATAGAACTGCGCACCCAAGAAGCCATCGTCGAGGGCGACGATTTCGATATAGTGGTCATGGGCCAACCGGAGGGCTCCGGTTGTTACTGCGCGGCCAACGCAGTGCTAGCTGGGGTGTTGGATAAAACCTTTAAAAATTACCCTTATCAGGTAATTGATAACGAAGCCGGTATGGAGCACATTTCAAGGCTCACGGCCAAGCGCATGGATATCTTTTACGTCGTCTCCGACGCTTCTAGACGCGGTCTAACGGCTGCCCAGCGCATCTGGCGATTGGTAGACGAGCTTAAGATATCTATTAAGCGCAAATACCTGGTGCTCAATAGAGTGAGGGGCGAGGTGGGGCAAGATTTGATGGATATTATTAAAGGGGAGCCCATGGAACTAGCCGGGGTGGTCCCAGACGATCAATCTATTTACGATAGCGATCAAAAGGGCCGGCCCACTTCCGCTCTACCGGCCACTTTACCGGCAGTGTCGGCTATTTACGATATTTTTAAAAAAACCTTGCTCGATTAGTATTATTTCCATTAGGTTTTTGAATTTATTTTTATGTAACCGTTCACCAAATCTTTTTTCCCCACGTTGCGGCTGGTAGCGACTATAGAGTTGTAATTAAGTTTTAGCATTCCCTTAAGATCTTAACAGTAGTTCTTTTGAGGTTTCTACTTAGCTCTCTGCTCCAACCATATATTTTAACTT
>JAITQT010000348.1 GCA_031288745.1 Deltaproteobacteria bacterium | reverse complement strand
AAAACCATTGATACTAAAGATTATTGGCGGCCTTATAAGGCCCAAGCTAAAACTCTAATCAAAATAGGAATCGGCGTGGTCAGCCGTGGTCGCTGCCTAGCCCTGACGGATTAGTTCTTTCTAAGTTGAGTAGGGATATTAATTCATATTTTGTAACTATATTTTACGAAACACATCGCTGCACGACGCCCCTTACGGGCCGGAGGTATTGCCAGAGGCAATAGAATGATTAACAGTTACTATAGTTAGGGCGGGACAAAACCAACCAGATTTAAAGGAGACTTGTCTTCCTTTATCGAATTTAGGGAAACTGGAGGATGAGAAGGCGGCTTAACCATTAATTAATCAAATTTTTCAATGTGGCCCTCATGGTTTCCTTGAAGGCCACCTTTGTTTGTAGGAGAAAAAACACAACACCTAAGAACCATAATTATGCTAAAATTCAGTTTCTATTCCTGAAGTTTAGCGGGAAGTAAGAAAGTTTAAATTCTTATAACAACGCTACTTTATATCTTAAGTTCATCCTCAATAGATAATTTTTTTTTCCATCAAACAAATTAATTCAAAAAAAAATTTAAGGTTAGATTTGAACTGGAAACGGCTAAATTTGAAGATGTGTTCGATTCAAATTTCCCCCTGAATAGTTACTCAATAAAACCCAAAAAAAAGCCTAAATAAGCTTGGATAAAAACAGCCAACCTATAAAAGGATGGCTTTACTCAATGAAAGGCGATCCAGTATTTTCCCAAATTTTAATGGTTTTCGCGCAGAAAAAAGTGAACCACCTACAAGGGCAAATAAATTATAACCTAAGGCGTTAATTTTAAGACTCTTCTTTTTTTCTAGCCATGGTCGTAGCCGTGGCCAAAAAGACCTAGATAGTCATCAGTTCCTGCGCCGTTAAGGAAGCTAAGCGCCTTTAAATTTATCAGAGCGGCCATTAAGGCTTTATCACGGCGAAGGGTAGTATCCCTTTCTGATTTATGAAGACAAAACAAATAAGAAAAGGACTGCAAAAACCCCGCTTTAGCCCCTCGAACTATCGGGGTTTTTTGGGCGCTTATAAACGGTTAAGCGGCGGGTAAAACCGGATAGAATCGTCGAAGAAAGGTAGTGTAAACGACCTAATACGACAGATAATAAGCCTTAAATCGTCATGGCTAAACAAATTACAGTAGGCAAGTTATTGACAACTCACCCGTTAAACGTATAGAGGAAAATGAACTCTTAAGAGTCTTGAGAACGGTTAATGTGAATTTTATTCCTTAGATTAAGGGTGTCGTTTAAGAGCTAATTTAGGGCCTTGTGATGGTTTTTTAGGTTCAATATGGTTCTCTCAATTTTTAATATTTTGCCACTGGCTTTAGAGAAAAAAACAATAGAAAGAAAAAACACGTTTAAAATCCGCTATTTTTGGACTAAATAACATTAAGTTAAATCTATAGTTAACCAAAAATTAATCGCACCGGCCGATTTTTCTTGACTTTAAATGGACCAAAGTATAACTTGTTTCATTGCCGCTTGATTTACTCGGCCCCTTTAAGCTAATAATTTTAGCCTGGCTAGCCTTCATAAAATTTTTTCGTTTTTTTTTCAAGCCCTTTGGTCCCGTTACCTTTTTTAAGGGCTGTGGTCTTCGTCTCCGGCTTTATCGAAATCGCCGTAAAACTCCGTTTTTCTGAACTAGGATATAAAGTATATTCCGCTATGATTCTTATTTTCATTCCGGTGTTCTTTGATTTTCCATCAGGGAGGGGAGGAGGCCAATTTCTAAAGTCCGACTTTTTTTACTTTTCCCTAGGCTCATAAAGCCCGCGACCTATCGCGTTATTGTTTTTGTCGGGGTCTTTTTCGCCCCCTTCTTCCCTACGGTTTTGGATTTTATCTATGCCCTCGTCTTTAGCCTCAGCCCCTTTTCCCGATCCCTCTCCCAATCAAATCGTCAACCTCATAGGCCTTAACCTATCGGCTTTGGCTAGATTAATCTCTCTAAAACTCGAAAATGATTGGTCAAAAAGCCGAATCTTAATCGTGACCCCCACTGCGGTGGAGGCCGAAGATCTGCTCTACGATCTCCAGTTTTTTCAACCCAAGGCCGAAATAAGATCGTTAGCGGCTCTAGAAAATCGACCCTTTCTAAGTCAAGCGGCCGGCGGTGGTGCCCAGGCCGAAAGGCTAGAAACTTTAGCTTCTCTCGCTTCTACCGATGGCCCTCCAGTGGTCGCGATATGCCATCTAACCTCGGCCTTAAGGCTGTGCCCGCCGCCGGAGAGCTTATTAAAAAGACGACGGCTAGTAACTAGAGGCCGAGAAGACGATTTTAGATCTTTAGCTCAATTTTTAGCCCGCAACGGTTACAACCACGTAGGGCAAGTAGAGTCGGCGGCCGATTACTCGGTTAGAGGCGGTTTAATCGACGTTTTTCCAGCTGGCTTTAATAACCCTCTGAGAATAGAGTTTTTCGGAGACTACGTCGAAAGCCTACGCTCTTTTAGAGTAGACGATCAAAAATCAATAGGTCAACTAGAGTCCGTTTTAATCCCCCCAGCTGCGGAAGTCGAGCGCGACCAAGAGACGGGGATGAAATTAGCCGAGGCCTTAGAAAATCTGGCCCTCAAAAAGCTCTGGCTTAATCTTCTTTACCGGCCTTTAGTTGAGCATTTAAGAGACTGCAGCTTTATGGCTGACCGAGACAATTGGGGTTCGCTAATTTACCCTAAAGGGGTAACTATTGCTCAATATTTGAAAGGCTCAGATTGCAAAGTAGTTCTCTTTGAGCCCTCTAAGACCCTCCAATTAGCTCAAGGGGCCTATGTGAGCCTTGAAAACCACTTCCAACGTCTCTTAAACGAAGAAAGGCCTAGCCTAGCCATTGATAGCCTTTACGCCGAGCCCGAGGCCATTTTACAAGCCTTGGAAAACTTACCCTCTGGGGTGATTCGAGCCTCTGAATTGGGGCTGGATATGGATAATAAGAGCGAGGTTATTCGCGTAAAATGCGAGACGAACGACGACCTAAAGGCCTTAATGAGCGTCCCCAGAAGGGCTAGTGGCCTGTTGGGCCCCTTGGCAGCCAGAGTGAGGGCTTTACTGGGCCGCCGGCTTAAGGTTAGTTTAATCTCTCGCACTAAAGAGCAATCAAGACGCCTAGCCGAAATGCTCTCCGACTACGATTTAAGCCCCAGGGCCTCTCAAGAAATTAGCTCTTTGGCCCGCTATGGTTACAAAGATAAAATCTTTGACGACTATCAAAGCCAAAGAGAGAGAAAAAAGGAAAAACTACGAGGCCTAAACGATCTAAGCGATCTCTTAGATCATCAAGACCCGCTCCAAGTTGACGGCCTCGACTTAGTCGGGCGTGGCTCTCTTCATTTTGAAGTCGGTCAGCTCTCAACCGGATTTGTCTTAGCCGACTTAGACGAAGCTTATATCACAGACGATGAGATCTTCGGGGCCAAGCAGCGCTTAAGACGCCGAGCAGCTTCGGAGTTTAGAGGTCTTAAGGGTTTTTCCGGACTAAAAGATCTCTCCCCAGGAGACTACGTAGTCCACTCCGAGCATGGAGTCGGCCAATATTTAGGCCTAGTTACCTTAGTGATTTCTAGCGGCCAAAAAGGCGACTTTCTGCACCTATCCTACAAAGGAGGCGATAAGCTCTACGTTCCCGTAGAAAGGTTTAGTTCGGTCAGTAAATACGTTGGCCTTACAGATCATCCGCCCTCCCTCGATCGTTTGGGCGGGGCTAGCTGGGAGAAGATAAAAAGTAAGGTTAAGGAAAACATCCGCCAGATGGCCGAAGAACTCTTGCGCCTCTACGCTGTAAGGCAAACCGCACCCGGACATAGCTTTAGCGAGCG
The DNA here is from genome assembly GCA_031288745.1 of Deltaproteobacteria bacterium. Classification (GTDB taxonomy): domain Bacteria; phylum Desulfobacterota; class Desulfarculia; order Adiutricales; family Adiutricaceae; genus JAITQT01. The sequence goes on along the minus strand of JAITQT010000348.1, from coordinate 3,571 downwards.
TGATAACTTAATGATGGAGTTTGAAAGCTCCTTTGAATTTCAAGAGACTGAGGATCAACAAAGGGCCATAGAAGAAGTTTTGGCCGATTTATCTAGCCCCAAACCGATGGATAGGCTTATTTGCGGGGACGTGGGCTACGGTAAAACCGAAGTGGCCATGAGGGCTGCCTTTAAGGTAGTTTGCGACCAAAAGCAAGCGGCCATCTTAGTGCCCACCACTATTTTGGCCGAACAGCATGAAAGAAGCTTTACTGAAAGGTTATCCAATTGGCCGGTGGTTGTGGCCTCCCTCTCTAGGTTTAAAAAGCCGGCAGAACAAAAAAAGGTCTTAAAGGATCTAGCCGAAGGCAAAGTAGACATATTAGTAGGCACCCATAGGATCTTACAAAAAGACGTCCAATTTAAAGACCTAGGGCTGTTGGTTATCGACGAAGAGCACCGCTTTGGGGTTTCTGATAAAGAAAAATTAAAAAAGATGCGAGCTAACGTTGACGTTCTCTCTTTAAGCGCCACACCCATCCCCAGGAGCCTATCAATGTCTATGAGCGGCATAAGGGATATGTCTATTATCGAAACATCGCCCCAGGATAGGCTAGCGGTTAAAACCTCTCTAATAAGAAGAGACGATGAGGCCATACGCGAGGCGATAGAGCGAGAACTAGCCAGGGGCGGGCAGGTGTTTTTCATCCACAATAGGGTCAAAGACATCTATATGCGAGTAAATCACCTAAAATCTCTTTTACCTCTAGTGCGCATTGGAGTAGGCCACGGTCAAATGGGCGCTCAAGAACTAGAGTCGGTAGTGCGAGACTTTTTGAACCGCCGGATAGACGTTTGGGTATCAACTTCAATCGTTGAAAGCGGTCTTGACTTTCCCTCGGCCAATACTATCGTTATCGATCAAGCTGACCGCTTCGGTTTAGCCCAGCTCTACCAGCTCCGCGGCAGAGTGGGCCGGGGTAGCCTTCAAGCCTATTGCTACCTTATGGTCGACGACCCCGACTCTTTAACCGAAGACGCCCGAAAGCGCCTTAAGGCGATACTAGATCATAGCGATCTGGGTAGTGGCTATCAAATAGCCCTCCACGATCTTCAAATAAGAGGTTCCGGCAATATCTTAGGTTCAGCTCAGAGCGGGCAGGCGGCCTTGGTTGGCTACGAAATGTATAATCAGCTATTAGAGCAAACTATCAGAGAGCTTAAAAACGAGCCCTATTTGGAAGACTTCGAACCTGAGGTGGCTATAGGCTTACCAGCCTATCTTCCAGAAAGCTACGCCCCCGACACAGAGGTACGCTTAGTCTTATACCGAAGGCTCTCTTCGGCTAAAGACGAAAATGAGGTCGGTGAGATAGCCTTAGAAATGAGAGATAGGTTGGGCGAACTACCGGAAGAGACGCTCAACTTAATAGATCTGATGGAGCTTAAAATCCTTCTTAAGAAAACTAGGATAAGACGCCTTGAAAGCTCTCTCGACGGCCTAACCTTAATCTTCGGCCCCGAAGGCCCGGTCAACTACGAAAAAATTATGGCCTTAGTTTCCCGCGGCACCCCTCGCTATCGCTTAAGCCCCTTAGGCAAACTCTATGTCTCTAAGAGCGAATACTCCTTAGGTAGACGAGCCTTAGAGGGGGTTAAAAATTTTGTGGCCGGACTAATTTAGATTTAAGAGGCCCTGGTGGCTCGTCGGAGCTGACTTTAAGGTGTCTCGGAAAAAAACTTAAGGCCCATGAGACTAAATTTATCTTAGCGCGATTTTAAGCCTAAGCCCTTTTAAGGCCTCAATCGAGCTAAGGCCATAAAGATAACCAAAAAAATTAAATAATGCCTCGAACGCTTAATTGTTCCCTAAAAGGGGCCATAAATTTTTTAAGGTGGCCTATAGCGCTTATCAATAAACGCTCAATATCATCTAAATCGTTAGCGTTGATAACGGTGTCTAAAGATAGGCTAAAGGCGGTTAAATCGTCTAAAGAAGTGAAACTCGATCCAATCAAAGCCACGAACATATCATGACGAACACTTAATTCTAGACTGTTAACAGCCCTAATCACTTGGTTCGTCATTAAAGTGGCCCCGTAGTAATCTTCCTGAATAAGGATAAGCTGAAAACGGCCGAATTTAAGCTGCTTTACCGCGTCGCGAACGTTTACTGCGCACAAAACCTTATAGCCCATACTGGTAAGGCGCTCCTCAAGTTTTTCCATGACTTCTTCGCTATCAAAGGCCAACATGGCCAATTTAAGGCCTTCGGGAGCGTCGTCGTAATCGGGGGGCTGAAATTCTGGCGGGGCCAGGCTAGTAGAAATAGGAGGGGAGGCGCTCTGAGACTGAGTCGCAGCCCTAGACTGAGGAGAATAAGGCATTCTCGGGGCCGCTGGCTGAGGAGGGTCATCACCCTCTAGGGAAATCTCAGTCACCCGCCGCTCAGGTAAGGTCATGGTGTTTTTTACCTTACAGTTAGGGCAAGTAAAGGAAAAAGGACGCCCGAAAGGAATCTTATCTTCGGATATATTTAATTTTTTTTGGCAGCTAGTGCATTCTATTAACATAAAATTCTATCTCAAGATATTTAAATCAATATTTATTATCAAAAACATTTTTAGGCCCTCTTACCGCCAACAGCCGCCGGGGCAGCGTATTGTTGGTTAGAGTTCTGAAAAACCTGACCCTGGTTAGGGTGCTGCTGGCCAGCCGCCCCGCCCTGGTGATTGTTTGGTGGTGCCCCTGGCGGGGTTGGATTTGGGTGGGCCCCACTCTGAGATGAATATTGGGCCGCCGCTCCAGCTTGACCACTCTGAACTGGTTGACTAGGAGGGGCTGGATTAGAAGCCGGAGGTTCTTCTTCAGGCTCGGAGGGTTCTAATTCCAAGTTGTCTAGCGAGAGTTCGCTTTCGCCGGCCAGGGCTTTAAGATTATCGATCCCTCTAGACATAATGGTCTTTTTAGAGCTAAAGGTCTTGGCCGTATCCTCGGTGATAAGCTTTTCCTTAAACAACTCGAGAATATGTTGATCAAAAGTCTGAAAACCTAAGGGCTTCATTGATTCTATGGCCCCATAAAAGGTCTTCTCCGGCGATTCCCCGTTGGTAATGATGTCCTTAATTAGTAAGCTAGCTCCCATAATCTCTAAAGCAGCCACTCGACCGCCGCCAATTTTGGGCAATAATCTTTGACTAACCACCCAACGCAAGGTGTCGGCTAAGCGGACCCGAATCAGCTTTTCCTCGTCGTGATCAAAGAGCCCGACAATACGGTTAACGGTGGTTCCGGCGTCTACTGTGTGGAGGGTGGAAAAGACTAAGTGGCCGGTTTCAGCGGCCGATAGGGCCATCTCCACAGTTTCGCGATCGCGCATCTCGCCAACTAAAATACACTTGGGGGCTTGCCTTAAAGCCGAACGCAGGCCCTCGGAAAAGGTTTTAAAATCAGAGCCTAGTTCCCTTTGATTAAAGGTGCTCATTTTCGGATGATGGATAAACTCCACTGGGTCTTCCAAGGTGACTACGTGGACGGCCTGGCTAGAATTAATCTCGTCTAATATAGCGGCCAAAGTGGTCGTCTTGCCGGT
>JAITQT010000248.1 GCA_031288745.1 Deltaproteobacteria bacterium | reverse complement strand
CTCTTATAAATAGAATAACTTATTTATTTATATAATTAAAAATTAAATTTACTAAATTCCAAGAAAATTTATGATTTTAGTTAAACAAATGGATTTTTAGCCACTATCACCTCATTCTGATTAATTTATACTAACTCAAAATTTTGGCGCTTTTGCCCTAGGCTAAATAAGGTCAGAAGCGTTATGCTGAAGTGAAGTTTGGAGGCCTCTCATGCTGGCCGCGCTGGTAACGGCGTTAAAGGAGGAAAATAGATCTTTAATTCTAACTTCGCGATCAAAGGTTAATCGCGATAGATGTCAAAAGGCGTAGGAAATTTAACGATTTTTGAAGCCAGTTTTGGCGGCGATAACCAACCCTAGGGAGTGCGCTAGTCTCACTTTAGACCTCATTAACCGGAGAGCCGCTGGCCCGGTTCGGAGGGAGGGGAGGGGCGACCCTTCCCTATCCCTATAAAGTTTTATAGCGTTAATTTCTAGATCTTAATTTAGGATTTAGGTCTGGTTGGTCTAAAAAATCTTAGAATTTTCTACTGATTTACCTTTGGCCTTAATATACTGACGACCGAAATGATTTGCCGATTTCAACTTTAGACCTTAAAGGTAGAGGCGGAGGGAGGTGCCATGGAGCGGCAAATGTTTTCGGTCCTGGGTATAGTTTCAAGGGCCATTAGAGCGTTGTTGTTGCCCGAGCGTTTTAGTTCGCAATCCTGTCTACAATCTGGAGTTTTTGGTAGCTTTTTGGTCTTTAATTTTTTTTATCTCATAGATATTTATATAATATTTTTATTGATAAAAAAGTTTTTTATATCAATAAAGTCTATCCTTTAATTTTTTCAGTTGAGCTAGTATTGACTTAATTATAACCGTTCACCAAGTCTTTTTTTCCACGTTGCGGCTGGTAGCGACTTTAGAGTTATAATTAAGTTTTAGCATACCCTTAAAGATCTTAATATCAGTTCTTTTGAGGTTTTTACTTAGCTCTCTGATCCAACCATATATTTTAACTTTGATTAATGTTAAATTACTAAGCTCCTATAGGGGGCTACATTGTTGCGGTAGGTGTCGTCTCTTTCAATAGGCTTGGCCCCGCCAACGTTCTCACTTGTGAACGGGCCCTTAAACGTTCACATTGGTGAACTAACACACTCAATTTTAATCCAAGCCTTTTTAGGCTAAAAGGATTTGATTATGATTTTAAAAAAATCTCGGGTGACCGAAGAACAGGCCGCCCCTGAAACCCAAACTCACGCTCAACCTGAGGTGGAACCTGATAAACACAGCCCCAGCCAAAAGGCTAAACAGGAGAGCGTCCAACAAGCCGCAGATAACCTTGAGGCCATGAAAAAAGTCTTATTTCCTCATTCCTCTATAGCCGAGAAATGGAACCAATGTCTGTGGCAAAACGCCACTGACCCTATTGAGCGGGCGCTCCTTAAGAGTCAAAACGACAACAAGCGTTTCTCGCAAATTGTTAAAGAGCTTAAGCTCTCTGAATTTGATATCGTTAGGATCTTATCTTTTCTCAATGTGAAAACTTTCCTTAATACTTTTGGCGACGCCTCAAGCGATCTGGCTATCCTAGCTAACACCATGTTCGCTAGCTTTGTCGAAGAGGCTGAGGCGGTGCTAGTCATGCATAAACCTTAAGTAAGTAGCCATAGGCGAAACTATTCACTTCTTTAGGTTAGTAGCTTTCAAGACCTTCCACAAGTTGCCAGGATTGCCATAAATGGTAATGATTGTAAGATTTGAGTAGATACGCTGGTTACCCCAGAAGTAAGGTAGCGCGACGAATCTTTTGTCGCGCACTTTACCATTAGTCTTAAAGTGTTACCTAAATTGTCCCAAATATTAAGTTTAATAACTTATTAGGATTTATATCAGACAGTAAATTAAATTTTTTATTGTTATTTACTTTATAGATACTATTATTACTATAATTAAATAAATAATAATATAAATTAGATCATATTATCTATATAATCATTAACTCTATGGGTTATTATAAAATTATTACGAAGTACTGCTAAAGTTGTGGGCTAACTCATAAGTATGGCTGCTGGTTAAAAACGCCAATGTCCGTGAATATAAGCTCTCTTACTCAAATGACTAAATTGAGTCTTCTAGTTCGGCCATAACCTTAGCCGCTCACGATTGCCTTATAAGGCTCTTTTTAAGTCTAGAGCATTCTTGGCTCGTTCTTAAAGTTTTAAGCAGGGCTCTCAAAGAGCTAATGAGCGCTGGCTTGGTCTAAATTACAATGAGTCCGATGCTTGAGTCAAATTTTGCCCCTTGAATAGTTACTCAAATTTTTGTTAATCAATCAGGTTTGGCGGAAAAATTTATGCTGGTTATTGGGCAGATTATTTTTAAGGCACTTTTTATCCAATAAAATCTAAAATTTTATGCTGTCAATTGTTCGTTTTTTTTATATTCATTTTTTTTGGCTAACTACCTAATCACTTTTTAAGAGGATAAAAAAATGATTAATATTGATTATTTATATCAATTTTTGTTTTATTTTAATGGTTTAGCTCGTAAAATATGTTCCTATATTATAGAAAATCCATATATTCAGGAAAAAGATATTGAAAAATTATTTAATATTTCTAAATATAAACTGGATGATATTTTTTTTAATGTTATCTTTATTTATTATAATGTATCAAGTTTTTGGCATTTAAAAATTATACTTTTAATTAAAAATCATGATATCACAAAAAAAACGATGTTATCAACAAGAGAACTAGAAAATATTAAGTATTTACTAAAAGGTTATTCTATTTCTGATATAGCAAAAAAACGTGGTCTTACTATTTCAACTATTAAATCTCAAATACAAAGATGTAAAGAAAAATATAAGTTAGATGATATATGTAATGTTATTATAAAAATATTTGAAGTACAAGATGGTTTAAAAACTATAAAAGATATGTACATAGTTCCAAATTTATCTAAGTTTAATTTAAATAATATTAAATAAATATATAACATATACAAAATTAATAACAAATTTACATAATATTTTATATTAATTTTATAGTATATATGATAATATTATCATAAATTTTATCTATTAAAATATTTATAAAGTTTTATATTCTATATGTGTACGCCAGTAAAGAGCACAGTAAGGACTGAGGCTCCTGTAAAAGAGGCTAAAGCCGTTATTTTAATTCGTAAGGCCTGTCTAGACCGCTCAAAGAGTTATCCTTTACCCTTGGCCACTAGTGGAGGCGAGCCCACTAAATTTAACCTAAAACCAGGCTAAGCTCCTCAAAATCCAGTCTCTCGTGCGGCCTTGGCCGGTTAGCTTTTAGAGCTCTTAAAGTTAAGGCTGTCTAGGAGCGCTGTATTTTTTAAGGTACTGGCAGCTATAGGCTCACAATACTAATAAGTTTGGGGTTGATTTCAGATTCTTAATTCACTCTAAAAGCGCTTTTGGCTTAAGTTTTAGCGCTCTCGTCTAGATCGAAACTAATAAGGTGAAGTTTAAGAGGTGTTTACCTAGCTAAAGTGGCCATCGAGAGGTTAAGGTAGTTTCAACCATAAAAAGTTTAAAGGCCTAATTACCATCACCCACAACCATTACCGTCGAAAGCAAGGGGTGATGGAAACGAGTTTACTTATCGCTGTTTGGGACAGTCGATTTTGTCGAGCTATAGACGTTTTCTTTTGTCAAAAAAGACGGAAAATATTGTCCAGCTAGCTATTGCCAGTAAATATGGAGACCATTCTGGTTAAGTTTTATCACGAAAAAGCAGACCAGCCGTGGTCAAAAAAAATAAAAATTAGCTGAGGGGAGCTTAATTTTGCTCTGGGCCTAAAAAATTTACTTTTAGGGGAAAAAATGACTTAACTATCGTTTAGACAGTCGACAAGTTTTCCGTCATGGCTTGGCCAGATTTAACCGTCTCTGTTTGGACAAATTTTCTAGCCGAAAACATATCGTAATTTTTTAGGCTAAAGAGAACGAGCCACTCCTTATTCTCACTGAATCTAGGGGGTTAATGGCTAGAAAGAAGATGAAGGTTTTCTTTTAAAGGCTCTCTAGGGTACCCGCTAAGAGCTTAACGGGGCCAGGCGGTGACCTACCAAATTTAACCAACTTACTAAAAGAGAAAAGTCCTTCTCTTTGAAAGTGTTGGTCAAAAGGCCTTCTTTTTTGGAAGGTAATTTTATCTAATTATAATAGTTTAAGGTGAATCATGCCTCGTTTAAAACTACGAACTAAGTTGGTCTTGAAAAAAAAGGGGCCGAACTCTAAGAAAAAGGCTGAGTTTCTCCTCAAAAATAGAGCCTTTAAGTCTCTAGCCGCTAGGGTCCTTTATAACAATATGTTAAAGGACAACGCCAAGGATATTATCCAAATTTTTGACCAGGTCACTATGTCTATGGAGTGGCTTACTAACTACTATTTTCCACGAAAATAAGCCGTTAAGGCCCCTAAGCCAACCTTTTATCGGATGCGCCGTAAAACTCCGTCCTTCAGGGCGGAGATATAGGCGCATTACTGTTTATATCTTATTTTCATTCTTGAGATCTTTGATTACTCGCTTAAAATTGAAAGCAGCGTTGCCATGAAGCTTAATGCGATATTACTTGATAACCAGAGAGATCCGGCCATAGTTTGACAAAACTTTAGGTATTTGTCACCTCAAATTAAGCCTTTCTGGAAATTCCTTAAGGCTCTTGACTAAACAAGACCCAACTATTTTTGGTGGAAAGGCTATCCTAGGCCAAGTTTCGCAGTTATCCTTTTGAAACATTGTAACATAGTTAAATCGTTAGATTTTTTAAAAAAAATGTATATCTATCCTCCCGGTTCAAATATGCCCAACATATACTAGGGGCGGATAAAATTTTACAACATGCTAAACTGCTAACAAGGGCTCCCTCCAGAAAGGAGGTTCCCCATATGATGTGGTTCCTTTTAGACGTGCTTGCCAACACGGTTGGCACGTTGCTGGCAAATGTAATAACCCTTTTTTTTTAAAACGCCCGCAAATCTGCGAAGAGACACAATTTTTTTAGTGGCGACTAATTATAAGCCTTTGTGAACAAGGCTAACGGTTATATGTGTATAGGTTTTGGGTTATGGAGAGCGTAAGAGGGAGCGAGTAAAAATAAATGGCCCTGGGGGGAGATAGTTAGTTTAATGGTCTGAGCCAGTTTAAAGGTCGAGGCTTAATTAATAAGCCTGGGTTTTTTAAGGTTCGGCGCAATAGATTAGCCCATAGAAATAAAAAATAAGCTTAATAATATTAGCGTTTTAAAGGCCAGTTGCTCTTGACAAGTTTAAAAAGTGAAGGTAGTATCAAAATGAGGTTAGTCGTTTTCGTAAGTCTTTGAGAGCGCGGCTAAAAGTAATAGTCAAGATTGATCAAAGATAAAGGAGCGACGTAAGGCCCCAAATTGTTTGGGGCTAGTTAACGATATTTTTTCAGGCCTTCGGATAATCCGCAGCCTAATAGAAACGGAGGAATTTATGCCCGATAACGATGGTGCTGTGCCTGAGTGCATGCAAGAAAACACTCAGCTAATCACTGGTCCTTGCCCTAAATGCGGCGGAGAGCTAGAGTTTTTTAGTATCACCGAGCTTCGCAACGCCTCTCATTGCTATCTTTGCAAGGCCAAATTTGATCCCAAAGAGTTCGCTCAGAAGTTGGGTCTATCCATCTAGTTTTGCTCCGGCGCGCTTTTTTGAGTTTAACTTAGCTCTTGCCTAATTAGTAACCGTTCACCAAGTCTTTTTTTCCCACGTTGCGGTTGGTAGCGACTTTCGAGTTATAATTAAGTATTAGCATACCCTTAAGAGCTTAACATTAGTTCTTTTGAGGTTTCTACTTGTCTCGGTGCTCCAACCATATATTTTAACTTGGATTAAAGTTAAAATTGATCGAAGCGCAAAAACCTCTTAAAAGCACAATAGTCTAAAAAATTAACTAGTGATAAGATTATGTTACAAATTTAAAGACTGATAAAGGGGACTTTTTGCGCTTCGCTCAAACTTACTAAGCTCCTATGGGGGGCTACATTGCTGCGGTATGTGTCGTCCCTTTCAATAGGCTTGGCACCGCTACGTTTTCTCTTGTGAACGGGCCTTAAACGTTCACATTTGTGAACAGATACCCAAATTAAGGCCTCAATAGCGCCAATAGCCTTAGTCGATCATCTTTATCGGATGCGCTGTAAAACTCCGTCCTTCAGGGCGAGGATATATGGCGCATTCCG
>JAITQT010000025.1 GCA_031288745.1 Deltaproteobacteria bacterium | reverse complement strand
CCGCGCCAGTACTCTACCCTACTGATTTTAAGAGGTTTTTGCGCTTCGATCAAAGTTAATTTATTTTACATTAGAGTAAATTGTCCGTTCACAAATGTGAACGTTTAAGGGCCCGTTCACAAGAGAGAACGCTGCGGTGCCAAGCCTATTGAAAGGGACGACATATCCCGCAGCAATGTAGCCACCTATAGGAGCTTAGTAATTTTAACATTAATCCAAGTTAAAATATATGGTTGGAGCAGAGAGCTAAGTAGAAACGTTAAAAGAACTAATGTTAAGAACTTAAGGGTAGGCTAAAGCTTAATTACAACTCAAAAGTCGCTACCAGCCGCAACGTGGGAAAAAAAAGACTTGGTGAACGGTTACATAGGCTGTAAGGTTATCTTTAATGGATTATTCAAATTGCGAGAGCAATGCCAACCATTAGCCCAGATTAGGTCTTTTTTCAGTCAATAGGTAAGTGGAAAACAAGTTCTTAAAGAGGCCTTGTAAACGGTTATAGCTTTGGCTAAGAAAGTTTAATGATTTGTGTTCGTTCACCAATGTCAACGTTAAAGGGCCCTTTCACAAGTGAGACTGTTGCGGGGCCAAGCCTATTGAAAGGGACGACCCATACCACAACAATGTAGCCCCCTATAGGAGATTAGTAATTTTAACAGTATCTAAGTTAAAATATATGGTTGGAGCAGAGAGCTAAGTAGAAACCTCAAAAGAACTACTGTTAAGCTCTTAAGGGTATGCTAAAGCTTAATTACAACTCGAAAGTCGCAACCAGCCGCAACGTGGGGAAAAAAGACTTGGTGAACGGTTACGATGATTTTAACTAGAAGAATTAAGTTTTGACGAGATTTTTTTTACTTTAACTGTCAATTATAAGACCGTTGAGGCTGGTTTAAGTTCCGAGAATAAAGAATAAAATTAATTTTTTTTCTTATTTTGGTGTAAAATCTAGTAAATAGCAAGATTTAAAAGATTAGTAATTAATAAAATTATAATTTTTAAAATAGTTGTTTATAAAATTTTTTTTGACTTTGTTTAGAGCTTGGTGTACAATTAATACGTGTATATGGTAAGAATAAAAACTAAAATTCTAATTAAAAAAAAGAGATCAAAGCGCGCAACGAGTTTAAAGGAGTTCAATTAATCATCAAATTACCTTTAAGTGTGGTCAACTCAAACCTTGGCTCTTTACTAACCCATTCGGAAGGGGGCTTTTTTTTCCTAGGCCCCTAGCTGAAAAGAGGGGGTTATTAGCCTAGCCCCCTGGGAATAGTTTTGGGTCGAGGTTGGTTATTTAAGGATTGATTATGCCCGTCTTAAAAAAAATTTTAGCCTTCTCGTTCGCTCTATCTATTATTTGGGCTCTCTCGACCCTCCAATTTGACCGGGCCCCCTCAGCCTCAGCTTCGGCCGCCAAGGCGGCTAAGGATTATAAATGCCAGGCTCTCGATTTGGAAGTTGAAATTGAGGATCGTCAAGCCACAGTAATTTTGCGTTTTTTTGTTGAAAATCTTAGCTCCAGCCCCCTGAGCCTTGATTGGCTCTTTCCCTTGCCCTATAAGGGCGCGGTGAGTAATTTTCAGTTTAAAGTTAACGGCAAAGAGGTTAGCGGTCAATACTATCCTCGTGACGAAGCCTTTAGCTTTTATCGAAATGCAGTTACTAATTCTCTAGATAACTCTCTAATGCGTTTTGCGGGTTTTGGCCTATTTAAGGGTCGGGCTAGCGATCTAAGGCCCGGGATCGTTTCTACCTTGGAACTTAAGCTAGTTTATCAAATGCCCCAGGTTAATGATTTAACGGATTTTAATTTTCCCTTGGAAAGCCCCATGACCCAAGGGGGCAAGATTGGCCGGCAATCGGCCTGCTTTGAGTTTAAGAGTGATAAGGCAGTTTCTATCTTTTCTCCCCTTAAAGGGGTGGAAGTTAAATCTTGGGTTAAAGAATCGAGGGCTGAACTAAAGGCTGAGAACTCCGAGCCTATCGCCTTTTTTAGGCTCTTTTTTCAGCGTCCAGTCGGGCCGGTGGGCGGCTTGGTTATGAGCCATCGCCCAGAGGAAAGTGAAAACGGTTTTTTTCTCTTTCAAGCCGATCCCTTAAGGCCGGTCATTAAACCCAAACAAGAGGCCAAGACCGTCTTGGTGGTTTTAGAGCGCTTCGGTGCTAACTGGGAGGAGGGCTTTAAGCCCATCAGGTCGGCCTTAGCTGAGATTGTCGAAAGTTTGGCCTCGGGTGATAGCTTTAATATAGTATATTTTAATGAAGAAATAAAGCTTTTAAAACCTCAAAATATTGTTGTTACCAATCAAAATAAACCTTATATTATAAATTTACTAAAAGATTTACCTAATGGCCTGGAAGGCGACTTAAACGAGCTTATCCCAGCGGCCCTAAAACTAGTTGAACCGAATATCCCCGCCTATGCCTTATTATTGACTTATGGCCAAGGCCCTTTGGGTCCGGTTGATGAGTTTAATTTGGCTGATAGGGTTAATAAGCTAAATGCCCAAGGTCAGGCTAGAATTTTTGCCTTTGGTTTAGGTCAAGGCTTTAACGCTCGGCTTTTAGATCGCTTATCTAGTCGAAACGGTGGTTTTTCCTCTTTCGTCGATAACGAGATTGACCTTAAGAAAGCTCTATCGGCTTTTTTTAGCCGCTTAACCATGCCCTTTTTATATCAACCAGAGCTTTCAATATCTCTTAATACCTCAAGTTTTTTGCCGCCTAAACTGCCCGATCTATTTAGGGGAGACCGGATATCCGTAGTCGGTCGCTACCCCCACTCTGGCCCGGCTGTCTTTACTTTATCGGGTTATAAGGGGCTTGATAAGAT
>JAITQT010000024.1 GCA_031288745.1 Deltaproteobacteria bacterium | reverse complement strand
GCCTCTATATTAATTCGCAGGGGCTGGTCATGCGCAATCTTAGCAATCTCAATTCAGATAATCTATTTCCTAAGATATATCCTCTCAATGACCCTAGGCTTTCAAAATTATATAATGATAGAAGCGCAAAAACCCCTTAAAAGCAAAATAGTCTAAAAATTAGCTAGTAAGATGGCTATGTTACAAATATTAGAAAGGATAAAGGTGACTTTATGCGCTACGATCAAGATTAGCTTTATTTGGCGATGCTTGTTTAAACTTTCATAGTTAGGATGGAAGCTAAACTAAGAGGCGCGCTCCATGTTGTAGGGAAGCATTTTATCGCTCTTAGACTATTTTTCCATTTCTGATAGTCTCTCTTCAAGGTTTAAGCGACTATTGCCTTTTGGCCTAAAATTAAGTTAAGATTCAAAGATATAGGCTAAAAGAGCAATCTTCATCAAGCCCAATAGAGGTGGTATCAATGTTAAAATTACCGAGCGACGGCCAGACCTTTTCCAAAATTCGAGAGAATAATTTCCTTTATGTAGATAAAACGAGGTTCCTTTATCCAATTATAAAAAAACCAGGCTGCTATTTCCTCTCTCGACCCCGTCGGTTCGGAAAATCAATGCTGCTTGGTACCCTCAGAGATCTTTTAAATGGTAAACGCGATCTTTTTAAAGGTCTTTGGCTCGATCAATCCGATTACGACTTCAAACCCTACCCTGTGATGTTGCTGTCTATGGCTGGTCTTAAAAAAAGGGAAAAAGACTTTAAGCGGAGCCTAGTAAACAGTCTTAATTACGAAGCCATAATCCATGGTCTCGCCCCCCTTTGACGGCTTCTCCCCGAGCGATGTACTTGAAAGGCTGGTCACCATTCTAAGTGAAAGAACTAAAGAGAGAGTAGCCATACTCGTTGACGAATTCGACTCCCCGATTCGAGACGTGGTTAACGATCTAGAGCTAGCCGAAATACATCGCCAGGTTCTTCATAACTTTTATTCGGCTATTAAGGCCTTAGCCGATAGAAATATGATCCACCTTATTTACATAACCGGGGAGACCAAGTTTACCCAAACCTCCGTCTTTTCCGTATTCAACAACTTAATTGATTTAACTCTTAATCCCGACTTCAATGCCGCCTGCGGTTTCACTCTAGAAGAGTTCGAGACCTATTTCACCCAATACCTACCGCTGGTACTTAAATACAACCAATCTAAAGGTTTTATGTCGAATGAGGTTAGTTTAGAAAACCTAAAAAACGAGATCATAGACTACTACGATGGTTACTCCTGGGATGGGGAAAATCGAATCCTTAACCCAAGCTCGCTCATAAAAATGCTAGATTGCAAAGAATTCATTTACCACTTGTTCGCAACCGCCACCCCAACTTTTTTGACGCAATTTCTAGAGCGCGAAGGGAAAAGGTTCGATTTTCAGACTAATCCTGCTATTAATAGAGACTGTCTCAACGTCGTCGACCTTAAAAATATCGAATTAACTACTTTGATGTTCCAGACCGTCTATCTAACTATAGACAAAAAGCTTAATACCAACGAAGTTCTTTTGAGGCTCCCTAACAAAGAGGTTAATTATGCGTTTGAGAAGAGAATATTGAATTTTTTAAGGTCAAGATGACCAATCCAACCTTACAGAGGATAGAAGGCTCTACTAAATTTCAAAGCGCCTTAGGCCTTCTAGAAGGGCTAAGGAACGGTTAACTCTTTTTATCCTTATAGTAAGCGGCTTTTATAAGTTTCCCTTTTTTCAGCAATTTATCTTGGATAGCTCAAAGAGCTAGTTAAAGATATTCAGAGGGCCATGGGTATTTTCTACGGCGCTTTGAAAGCGGCCGAGAAGAGCTATTGATTACCTTCATCACAGATATAACTAAGCTCTTCTCCAAACTTAACGACTTCGTCGATTTACTCTTCAATGAATATTTCCTCGATATTTGCAGTTTAACCTTCTTAAAATTAGAGCCCCTTAAGAAAATTCTATGAGCGAAATTAGTCAAGATAAACCCACCATAAAGCTCTCTCGCCGGGAAAGATTAAGGCGCAAGGCCTTAGAGAGCGTCGAGCGCGAGCGCTCTAAAGCTTTGGAGCGCTTAAAGGCTAGATCTGATTATTATCCACCCCTCGATTATTTTGTTTCTTTATTCGAGGGCCCCGAGGGCCTTAAAGGCGTGGCCCAAAGGACCGGTCGGGAGGTGGCCATTACAATGTGCCTTCAAGCCCCAATAGAGCTTTTTTGGGCCTTAGATTATCAGCCAGTTAGGCTGCGTAGCGGAGCTTACGCTGCCGCTAGAAGCGCCCCATCAAGGCTTCCGGCCTTAATGTGTCCTTTGCTTAAGGCTATCTTGGGGGCCGTAGACTCGGGCTCTATCTCCATGGGCTCTTTAGCCATAATACCTACCACCTGCGATTGGACTAGCGGCTTGGCGAGCTTAGGCGGCTTTAAAGATTTTTCCGGCCTTGGCCTTGAAATTATCGAGTTTCCTAGACGCAAGGGGGCCGCTCGAGCGGCTGAGAGTTGGCGTAACGAGGTGAGGGGGCTATGGACCTTTTTGACTCAAAGGGCCTCTAAGCGGTTAGGCCCGATAAGTTTAAAAGAAGGAAGAGTTAGGATAATAGAGGCCATAAAAGTTATCGATCGAGCTAGAGAGGCTTTTGAGAGCTTAATTAGCCTAAGGCGCCAAGGGCAGGTACCGGCCCATTGGTTTTCTTTAATAGCCGATTCTTTTTATTTAGATAGAGTAGAGCGTTTTACGGAAAAGGTTAACGAGGCTTCCGAGCTTTTTAGGGGCTTTAAGCCCTATGCGGAAAAGGGGATATTTTTGAGCGGTTCGCCCGTCTTTTTTCCTAATTTTAAGATCTTAAATCTCTTAGAAGAGGCCCGCCTTACAGTCTTAGCCGACGATTTGTGCTCGGGGGAAAGGATATTACCTAAAAAGGTGGCTGTGGGAGACGATGATCTAGAGGCTTTAATCGACTCTTTAGCCGAGAGCGTCCATGAGGGTTGTTTGTGCCCAATTTTTACTGAAAACAAGAGGCGCTTAGGCCCAGTGTTTGAAGCTCAAAATCAAGCTCCGCTTAAGGGCTTGGTGTTTAATTTACTTAAAGGTTGTCACCCTTACGAGATGGATTGGCTAACCTTAGAAGAGGGCCTAGGGGAAACGATAATGAGGCTGATAAAGCTTGAGACTGATTATACCTCCGAAGACGAGGGCAATTTATTTACCCGCCTAGAGGCCTTTGGGGCCACGTTGTGAGTAGGGCCTTCAGGGTAATCAAAACAAATTAGTTCTTATTTTGTTTTTAACTAGTTGAAAATTAAAAGTGAGGGGGTTTAGTTACACTAAAGAACAAAATGATTTTCCATTTTAGGCCTTTATTTTTGGACCGCTTCGGTTGTAAATGTTGAGCCGCCTATTGGCACCAAATTATCAAATAACTAAACCTTCTCGCTAACAAACTTATCTAAGTCTCTTTTTTTATCTTTAATATCATAAATCTTAATTTAGAACCTATATTAGTATAAATTTTTATAAAATTATCATAATATATTGTTCAAGGTTTGCTTTTAACAATTTTCCACCACCTCTCAATCAGGTTCAAATTGGGGCTGTAAGGCGGTATATCTATACTAGGATGAGACCATGCTTATTGGCAAGTTCCTACACAAGCTTGCATTTATGATATCTGGCGTTATCAAGAGTTAAATACACTACCTGTCTCGCATACTCCGCGGCTATTTTCTTGTTTAGTTCTCAAATCTCAGTCGCGGTTATAACGGATCGTTTGTTACCGTCGTCAGCTTCTTTGAGGCCAGATCCAACGAGCTAAGGACAGTGTATCGCGCACAGCCTAATAATTTTGGGTTCCCTCATCCCCTTTTGAGAGCCCATAAAGGCTCTCCTGATTTAGACGTTAAATAAAAGGCTTATCGGCGAGGGTAATTTAAGAAGCTTTCCTAACCGCTATGAACAAGCTAAACAGAGGCGAGCCTCAAGTCGAGGAGGAAAATTTCGGAACTCCTTAGGCTTTTTTCTCAATCTGATAGTCGCGCTTATAGGCTTTGGCGAACTATTGCCGTTTCGCCTAAAATAAGGATGAAGGCTGCTATTTCCTTTCTCGACCCCGCCGGTTCGGAAAATCAATGCTGCTTGATACCTTTAGAGAACTTTTAAAGGGGAATCGCGATCTTTTTAAAGGTCTTTGGCTCGACCAATCCGATTACGACTTCAAACCCTACCCAGTAATAACGCTGTCTATGGCCGGTCTTGAAAAAGGAAAAAAAGACCTTAAGCGGGACATTGTAAATAAGCTAAATAATGAGGCTATAAAAAATGGTCTCGAGCCCTTTGATGGAAAATCATTTCGTTCTTTAGTATAGGTAAGCCGCAGCTAAACTATCTTGAACTTAGAGCTTTGATTAAGCTTTGGTTAAGGGGGCCAGAAATCGTAAGGTGCGGGTGGTGGGTAGAGAGTCGAATTGAATAAGGTAAGCTGAGCGGGCCCAATCTACTTCTAAGACTACGCCTTGTCCGAAAAAGGCATGATTAACTCTATCGCCAGGGGCAAAGTCAGCTTTATCTGGGTTTTGGGGTAATAATTGATTAGAGAGGGCAAAGCTATCGGGCTTAACTAGAAAATCGATTAAAGATTGACCGGCCTCAAAGAGAAAGCGGGAGGGCTGTTTAAAAAGCCCTTGGTTAGATAAGGCGGCCGCGTCGCTTAAAAAGAGCCTTTTTTTAGCTCTAGTCATGGCCACGTAACAGAGCCTTCGTTCTTCTGCTAAGTCGTCTTCAGTTAAAGCCTTGCGGCTAGGGAGAATGCCTTCGCTAAGGCCGCAGAGAAAGACGGCCTCAAATTCTAGGCCCTTGGCCGCGTGGATGGTGGCTAACTTAACCGTTTGGTCTGGGCTGTCGCGGTCAAGGTTACTAAAGAGGGCTGCTTGGTTTAGAAAATCAGCGGCCGTGGCCTCCGGGTCTTCTCCAAAGGCGGCTATGGCCCTTTTTAGTTCCGAAGCGTTATCAAGTCTTTCTTGATCGCCTTGGGTTCTGAGGTAGGTTTCATAACCGCTTAGATCCATAAGTTTTTGAAAGAGATCGCCAAAGCTTAATTGACCTAAATCAGCCCTAATCTCTTCTACGCATCTAACCAAGCGGATAGCTAAAGTAGTTTTAAATAAATGAAGGTTATTTTTTAAAGCATCGTAGAGGCTGGTTTCTTGATTTGTGGCTAAAGAATCTAAGAGGTTTAAAGTCTTTTTGCCTATTTTGCGCCTAGGTGAGTTTATAACTCTTTTAAGCGAAATGTCGTCGCCAAATACAACGAGGCGCAAATAGCAAATCATATCTTTAATTTCTCGGCGATTGTAAAATTCAACCCCGCTAAAAAGTCTATAAGGTACCTGGCCCTTTACGAAGCTTTCCTCCACGGCCCTACTTTGGTGGTGGGCGCGGTATATCACGGCTATTTGGCTAAACTCTACCCCCTCCTCACTTAAGCGTTTAACTTCATTTCTTATCCAATCAGCCTCATCTTTAATGGTTTTACCCCTAAAATAAACTGGTTTGGGCCCCGAGGGGTTAAGGGCCCTAAGGGTATAGGGCGGACGGCCCGGATTGCGGGCCACCACCGCCCCGGCGGCGGCTAGGATCTCGGGGGTGGAGCGGTAGTTGAGGGTAAGAAAGAGGTTCTGGGCCTTAGGGTGAACAGTGGTAAAATCATAAAAGAGTTTCTCGTGGGCCCCGCGCCATGAGTAGATGGTTTGATCAGGATCGCCCACTATAAAAAGGTTTTGGTGGTAGCCAGCCAAGAGGGCGGCCAGGCGATATTGGCGTTTACTTACGTCTTGGAATTCATCGACCATGACGTATTCGATGAGCTTTTGCCATTTATCTCTAATATCGGAATATTCTTCTAAAATAAGGATAGTTAAATTTATTAGATCGTTAAAATCAAGACCAAAATTTTTTTTCTGCTCGTAAATATAGCGTAGAAAAATCTGCTTTTTAATATCCCCCGCCTGGTTAAAGCTCAGCCTAATAGGCTCGTTGTCGTTTTGCTTAAATAAATGGACATAGTCGTCGCCGTAGAGTTTACCCGCTTCAAGCACCTGATCTAAAGCGGCTTGAATGGTAAAATCGGCTAGTTTAAGATTCATATCATCAAATATTTTTTGGAGGAGAGTTTTTTGATCATCCGTATTTAAAACGATGAAGTTTTTGGGAAAGCCAAGGACGCTGATTTCTTCTTTGAGAAAATTTAGGCCTAAGCTATGGAGAGTGGATATGCGGCCCAAGTCGAGATCGCCGATTTGTTGTCGGATGCGCGATTTCATCTCCATGGCCGCTCGATTGGTAAAAGTGGCGCAAACTATGGCCTGGGGGCTTACCCCCAGCTCTTTGACTAAATGGCAAAAGCGCTGGGTTAAGGTTTTAGTCTTACCCGTGCCCGGCCCGGCCATGAGGCGGACCGGGCCCTCGGTGGCTAGGACCGCTGCCAGCTGCTCTTGATTAAGCTCTTCCACCTTTTCCACCTCGTAACTGTTCACCAAGTCCTTTTTTCCCACGTTGCGGCTGGTAGCGACTTTCGAGTTGTAATTAAGTTTAGCATACCCTTAAGATCTAAACATTAGTTCTTTTGAGGTTTCTACTTAGCTATCTGCTCCAACCATAAATTTTAACTTAGATTAATGTTGATCGAAGCGCAGAAAAAGTCCCCTTTATCAGTCCTTAAATTTGTAACAGAGCCAATTTACTAGTTAATTTTTTAGACTATTTTGCGTGCGCTGTGGAAAGGCGCATTTACCTAGGAAGCTGAAATGCTCCCCCGGCAACTCTACTGTTCCGGCCGGTAACAA